>CAMFIW010000001.1 GCA_945952355.1 uncultured Phenylobacterium sp.
CCCCAGGCCCTGGATCGCCGCATCGGCCCGCCAGCCCGGCTCGACCAGATAGTGGACGCGCCGCTGCTGGTTGGCCACGCCCAGATCAGCGTGATAGCTGCGCCCGGTGCCGCCCGCGTCGGAGAATACCAGGACGCGCTTCTTGCCGCTCATAAAGGCGTCGGTCTCGGCCTTGGCGGCCGAGGCGCTGCGCCGCTCGACCACGCGGCGGCCGTCACGGCGGATCACCCGGCGGCTGCGCCCGGTGATTTCGGCGACCTGCTCGGTCCCGAGCGCCTCGAGCACCGCATCCAGCACGCCGGGCACCGCCGGCAGGCAGGCCAGGTGGGTGACCAGCTCGTCGCGCAGGCGCAGGGCCGCCTGGCTGACGACCGGCGCGCCATCGACCATCACCGGGACCATGGTGACGTTGCCGTCGTCGTCCTCGACCGCGTCCATCGCCATGATCGGGAAGGCGCCCATCAGGTAGTCGAGCACCTGATCCTTGGGCGTCAGATCGACGGCGAGGTTGTTCCATTGCTCCGGCGGGATCTCGGCGAGGCGTCGCTCCATCACCGCCTCATTGGTCGAGACCACCTGGACAATGGCCGAACGGCCGGCCGCCAAGTCCTGCCGGATCGACGCCACGAGGGAAGGCGCTTTAAGGCCCGCCAGCAGGTGACCAAAGAAGCGCAGCTTGGAGCCCTCGAAGGCCGACATCACCGCCGACGCCGCCTGGCCGCTCTTGGCCTTGCCCTCTTCGGTGACCCCGACCGCCTCCAGGGCGGCGCGCAGATTGTGGTGGATCAGCTGGTAGGCGTCGGCCCAGGCGTCCCAAATGCCGATGTCCTCGGCGCTGAGCGGATGGCGCAGGGCGTCGTACTCCACGCCGTCGAACGATAGGGAGCGGGCAATGTAGAGCCCCATCGCCTTCAGCTCCCGGGCGATCAGCTCCATGACCGCCACGCCGCCGGTCTCGACGGCGTCCATGAAGGCCTCGCGCGTCGGGAACGGCGCATCCGGTCCGCCCCACAGGCCCAGGCGCGCGGCGTAGGCCAGGTTCTCCGGGGTCGTCGCCCCCGTCGCCGAGACATAGAGGATGCGGGCGTTGGGCAGGCGGTTCTGCAAGGCGAGGCCCGCCATGCCCTGCTGCGAGGCCTTCTTCGGCCCCCGCGCGCCCTTGGCCCCGCCGGCGGCGTTGGCCATGGCGTGAGCCTCGTCGAAGACGATCACGCCATCAAAATCGGCGCCCAGCCAGGCCACGATCTGATCGAGGCGAGACGGCCGGTCGCCCCGCGCCGGTTGGCGCAAGGTGGCGTAGGTGGTGAAGAGGATGCCGCGATCGAGGCGGATGGCGTCCGCCTGCTTCCAGGCCGACTGCGGGGTCAGATCGCTGGCCGCGCCGCCGATCGCGCCCCAGTCGCGCCGCGCGTCTTCCAGGAGGGCGTCGTTCTTCGACAGCCAGACTGCCCGGGTTCGCCCCTGGGCGAGGTTGTCGGCGATGACGCCGGCGATCTGACGGCCCTTGCCGCAGCCGGTGCCATCCCCGAGGAAAAAGCCCCGCCGGAAACTGACCGCGTCGGGGGTGTCGTCGCCGACCAGCAGCACCTGGTGCGGCGCTTCGCCGAGCCGCCAGCGGCCCGGCAACAGGTTGGCGTGGGCTTCGCCGGCGTAGATCACCATCTCGAGCTGGGCGTCGGAGATCAGACCCGCGTCCACGATCTTGCCGGGCAGGACCGGCCGATAGGTCGGGGCCGGCGGCGCCACGGACGCCATTGGTCCGGATTCCACGAGCGGGGAGGGGTGAGGGCGACTCTGGGCAAAGCCGATCCGACCGAGCCGGTAGGCCTGATAGAGGCCGACATCGTGGCCTTCGCCCGACCAGGCCCGGGTCTCATAGGCGACGGGCGCCGTGGTCGCGAGGAAGGCCAGCCGGTTCGACGGCGTCGCCAGGGCCCGGGCACGCGGCGCGAGGATGGCGACATTGGAGACGGCGCGGAACTGGCGCGGTTGCGCACTCGGCCGAGCCACAACAGCGCCCGCCGCCCGGGCCGCATCCGCCAAGCTCTCCGCTGCGATCACCGGCGAAGGTTCGCCCGCCTGGCCGCGGTCAATGACCAGGAGGCCCGTCTCGACCGAGGTCCCATGCTTGGCGTAGGCGCGCGGCGGAAAGGCCAGCTGGAGGACAATCGGTCCCCGCGCCGCCAGGCGGCGCATAGCCGGGGCGTCCTCGAAGAGGCGCGTCGGCACAATGGCCGACAGCCGGCCGCCTTCGGCCAGGGTGTCCAGCGCCGCGTGCAGATGCTCTTCCAACATCTGGAAGGGCGGATTGGCGACAACGGCATGGAAGCTGCCGGACGCCGGCAGGATGTCCTTCAGATGCCGCGCGTCATGGGCGCTGCGCGAGGCCAGCGGAAAGAGGCCCTCCAGAATCGCGCCGCGCTGATCGGCGATCTCATTGAGAGACAGATTGGCTCCACAGGCTTCGGCCAGAACGGCCAGAAGGCCCGTGCCGGCGGAGGGTTCAAGGACCTGGTCGCCGGGGCGGATCTGCGCGGCCAACACCGCCAGGGCGCCCAGCTGCGGCGGGGTCGAGAACTGGTCGAGCGCGACCTGCTCTTCACTGCGGCGCGTGTGGGTGAGGCCAAGCTCAGAGAGATTGGCCAGCAGGGCGCAGATGTCGGCGGGCGCATCCTCCAGCCGGCTGATCTGCGGCGACAGCCGGCGCAACTGTAGCACCAGAGCCGCCTCGACCGCGTCATAGGCGTCGCGCCAGATCCACGCGCCGTCCGCGTCCGAGCCGCCGAAAGTGGTGGTCATAACGCTCGCCACCAGCCGCCGATCGAGCGTGCGGGATCGGTTGAGCTGCGGGGTCAGGGCGCGGGCGGCGGCCAGAATGTTGGCGGCCTTGTGCGACGCGGGGTCGGACGCTCCAGCGGTCGCGAAGAGGGGAAGCATGGCGTTCATGACGGGGATCCGTTCACCCGCGGCGGAGGGCGCCTCCCTCCAGTCCCGACGGGCTCGCCCGTCCACCTCCCTTCCTTGACCCTTTGGCCGGCACAGCAAGAGCCCCCGCGGTCAGACGAGGGCTCCGCTGGATCAGGCCGCGATGGCGTCGGCGACCGCTTCGGGCTCAGCCTCATCTTGGGCCTCGCGATCATCCGCCTCGTCGGGTTCGGCCGCGTCCCCTTCGGCCACGCCGTCCGCTTCACCATCGTCGTCGCCAAGCGCCGTCGACCGGTCCCAGGACAGCACCGCAGGCGCCCACTGCCGTTCGGCCGCCGCCTCGGCGACAAAGCTCACCAAGGCGTCCTTCTTCAGGGTCTTGGCGCGGTCGTCCTCCACCCCCAGCTCTTCGAGCAGGACGAGCAACTGGGCCTTGGAGTGGACCGCCAGATAGGCCTCGTCCGGTGTCCAGTGCGCCGAGATGTCCGCGCCGCACAGCGCGGCGATCTCGGCCGCCTCGGCTCGGGCGCCATGGCGCAGCAGGCTGGTGCGGGCCTCGCGAATGTTGAGCGAGATCGCGGTCAGCTCCGCCATCAGGGCCATCTTCTCCCCGTGCGGCAGGGTCTCGACCCAGGTGATCGGCCGCAGGCCCGAGGCCCGGTAGGCTTCGCGACGGGCGTCGAGACGGCCCCGCACCTCGCCGTCCAGGCCCGCGATCGGCGCCATCGCGCCGCGTTGGTAGCGGGTCGCGGCGATCTGCGCGGCCGAGCCGTCCAAGCCTCCGCTGGACTGCAGCGCCAGCTGCTTGAAGAGTTGAGCGATCAACACGGTCAGGGCCGCGCTGGGGTCGTCGGCCAGGTCACGGATCAGACCGCGGGTGGCCACGTCGGTGCGGGTCTCGTGCAGGACGTGGCTGGCGCCCTCCACCTCCACATCCGCGCGGGGAACCTCGACATCGTTCGTGACGACGCCGGTCCGACCGCCGGCCGAAGCCGTGTCGTCATCGGCCTCCTCCTCCGGCAGGTCCTCGACCGGCAGCGGGACCGAATAGAAGGTCGCGGCCAGCCCATGGCCGTCCGACGGGCTGAGCAACACCGCACCGATCTTGCTGCGGGTCAGCACCGCCCCGGCCGCGACGCCATAGGCGCTGACCAAAGGCGCCAGCTGCGCCGGGGCCTCGTCCGTCGACGGATCGAGATCCTGTAGCGCGCTCTCAAGCTGGGTGACCGCGTAGCGCGCATCGGCGAGCGCAGTCTTCCGCACCTCGTCCAGGTCTCGCTCCCAGACATGGGCGAGGCGGAAGAAACCATCCGGGGCGCCGTAGCCCGCCTCCCGCGCGACGTAAACCGCCAGGCCTTCGGCCTTCAGGTGATCGACGATCGGCTGCACCCGCTCGCGCCAGGCGCCCTGCAGGACCTCGGGATCGAGCAGGAAGTCGGGGTATTCGCCGAACAGGTCGGAGGCCACCCGGCCGCCCGCGGCCAGGTAGCGGTCCATCCCGACCAGATTGAAGCGGTCGTCCTCGACCGTCGCCCGGTCATGCTCGACGACAGCGCGCAGTTGATAGTCCTGGAAGTAGCCGTCGAGCGCGGTCTGGGCGATCTCGGCCTGCTGTTTCTTGTCGGACAAGCGGGCGAACAGCCGAACCTGCTTCAGGGTCAGCCGGCCTTGGCGCAGCGCCTTCAGGACCGTCGGGTGGACGGCGGCCAGAGCCTCCAGGCGCTTGACCTCCAGCTCGGCATAGCCAAGCGCGCTCGAGATTGCCTGGGTGTCCATCTTGGCTGCGCGCAGCTTGCCGATGGCGGTGATCACATCGGCGATGTGAACCGGCGCGTGCTGTGTGTTCGGGAGCACGATGGCGGCCGCCTTTTGGGCGGGGGTCTCGGCCAGCAGGCAGTCGATCAGGTAGTTGTCATCGATGTCGCCGCGCTCGCGCAGCAGGATCAGGCCAAAGCGCCGGCGACGGCCGTCGAGCGCCATGAAAGGGGCCTCGCCCTTGCGCCCGGGCCGCACGATTGGCGGGATCACCACCCCGGCGGCCAGCAGGGTGTCGGCCAGCTGCGGCACGCCGTCGTCGGCTGGTTCGTGGAAACGCAGGTTCTCCTTGGCCAGGCCAAGGTCGCCAAGGCGCACCTGGATGCGGCTCATGGCGGCCGGGGCGGCGGGGACTTGATCGGTCATCGGGGTCTAGCTCCTCGCGCCTGGGCGAGGGACATCCTCCCCTTAAGCGCACCCGCCCGATCCCTTCCTCCCTCCTTTGGCGGCTCAGCTCAGGACCGGATCCAGCAGGCCCGCAGCCTCCGCCTCGTTCCAGTCCCCAAAGCCCTCCGGCGGCAGGGCGACCCGCGCCTTCAAACCGGCGGCGGCCAGGCCCGCGCGCAGCTGCTCGGCCGAGGCCTCGCCGTCGGCCCCGCGATCGGCGGCGATGAGCACCTCGCGCACACCCTCCGGCGGCCGCCAGTGGCGCAGGTTGCGCGTCGACATCAGCGCCCAGGCCGGCAGGGCGAAGCGCGCACTGGCCGACAGGGTGGTGAACAGGCCCTCGGCCACCAGCATCTGCGGCGCGGCCGGATCTATTCGCACCGCGCACCGGGCCGGCGAGGGACCGACCGTCTTGCGGCTGAGCCGCAGGTCGATCGCCCGGCGGGCGTTGGACGCAAGATAGGTGACCTCAACGGCCGTGAAGACCCCTTCCTCATCGGAGATCGCCGCCAACAGGGCCGGACGATGATGGCGCGACGCGGCATAGGCCGACACCGGCGTCTCGCCGCCATGGCGCAGCACGTCGGGGCCGGGGAGGGGACGGCTGACCCCGCGCAGCGCGCAGTGCCTTGCTGACAAGGTGCCGGCGAGCGGCCGCCCAGCCTCCCAGATCCTCAACGCCGCCAGGCGGCGCTCCAGTCCGGTCGCGGGCCCGGACGCTTGGGCGCGACGCGCCTGCGAGAGACTGGTCGGCGCATTGTGCGCATCGACCAGGCCCTCGCCGCGCAGATAGTCCAGCACATCCTTCCAGTCGCCATCGCCGAAGGTGTGGACGATCACCCGGCCTTCCCGCAGCAGCAGCGAGACCGAACGGTCAGCGGCGCTATGGCCGGGCGCCGGGATATTCGCCCGAAGGCCGCGATCGTAGAGATCGCCGCCCAGGGCCTGGACGATGGGTTTCAAGGACATGGGTCGATCCTCCTTTGCCCCACAAGGGTCGCCCCAAGGCTGCCTCCCTCCGTCTTCGGCCGCCGCAGGCCGGCCCAAACCTTGGGGGCGTTGCGGGGGACCGCCCCCGCTGGAGGGGGTAGGCGCTCAAGGCCTGCCTTTGCGACTCAGGGGGAGGGCGCTCCCCCCGCCTCGCGCTTCAAGGCTCACGCCATGTCCGCTCAAGGGACAGGACCCAGCAATGCGGCTCAAAAATACGACGCCTGCCCGGCAAAACCGGGCGAACTGTCACGCTTCGTCGCCAACCGCCCCGCGACAGCACGGTGCTTTTCTGCCAAGTTAAGCACGATTGTAGGGGAGCAGGCCTTGCCGCAGCAGATGATGGCTGAACGGGAAACAGAAACGGACGCCCGCGAGGAGGCCTGGGTCATCGCGACCAATCCCGACTTCCCGATCCGCGCCCGCAACGTCAATTGGTTCCTGGAACGCGGCGGCTCGATCAAGGAAGTCCGGCTCACCGAATCGGAAACCGGCGAATGGAGCGTCTGGCTCCGGCTCGCGGGCCGTTCGGGCGAACACCGCCTGGCCATGTTCAAGTCCGACGAACCGCGCGTCTACCGCGACGTCGCCCGCGCCATCGCCATGTGCCGAGACGACTTCGGCTACTTCGGCCCCATCACCCTATCGACCGACCGGCAACCCGGCGGCCACAACGACCCGCACCCCACACCCAGCGCCTAAGTCTCGGCGCAGCGGCATTTGCACGACGGAGGCCGCCGCTCATGGGCGTCATGGATTGGATCAAGGGGGGAGGCCGCAAGACCGAGGCCCCGAAGGAGCACCCAGATAGGGCGCTCTACGAGACGACCGGCAGCTTGGTCTTCATCAAGGGCCGAGACTTTGTCGGCAGTTACAGCCGCTCGCCCAATGGACGCTTCCTGCTGGCTTGGCGGGATGCAAACGACGCGGGGACACGCGGCGGGGCGCGATCCAGCGGCCACGGCCGCTACATCCTGATCGAGGACGACGCGATCATGGCCGAGGGCCGCGCCGAGCGCCCGAATGACGGCAAGGTCGCCGACAACGGCGTCTTCATCCTCAACGATTGGCTCTTCTTCAGCGAACGCCTCGAGGGGGTGTTCCTGGCCTTCCGGAAGGACGGCGCCCCGATCCTGTCGCGCCGGTTTAAGGCGAACCTCTTCAACAGCGGCCTGTCTCCGGATGGCCGGCTCGCCACCTGCCAGACCTGCAACGCCGATGGCGAGGACGGCAACAAGCTGACGATCTTCGACTTGGAGGCCGGCGTCGAACGCGCGAGCGTCACCCCCGAATCCGGCTGGGCCCGCGACTACGCCTTTCCCGCAGATCACCAGACGATCTGCCTGAGTTACGAGGGCGATGCCCAGTACGCCTACGACCTGGACGGCCGCTTCGTCGACCGATCATTCTGGATCGCCGCCGGCATCGCCAAGGGCGACGTCTATCTGATCCAGCGCCTGATGACACAGGCGGGCGAGACGCCCGAGCCGTCCGAGCGGGCCTCCTGGATCCAAGGCCTCACCGTCGCTCTGGCGAAAGCTTCGGACGACCCACGCTCGCGCGCCCTGGCGTTCAAACTTCGCGGCGTCTGTCACGATCAGGCCGGCGCCACGGACGCGGCCCTGGCGGACTTTGACGCCGCCTTGGCCCTTGACCCCAAGATCGGGGTCAAACGACGGGCTGACGCCCTGCGTCGCGCGCGCCTGGGCTAACGTCGGTATCGATTCAGACGCGCTGTCACTTCGGCCCTCGGCAGACGGCACCGCGGATGTCCCGAGGCCTTGGCCAGGCCCGCGGCCAGAACCTGAAGGCTGCAGGCCCCCTGGGCTTCCAGCTGATCCAGAACCCAGAGCGTGCCGTGGACGTCGAGGGCATGGGCTTCGGCGGTGCGCCGAAGACCCGCATCGCCCGTCAGCAGTGTCCACTGCCGCCCCTGAGCCAGGGCGAAGGCGAAGGTGTCGGGCAAGCACAGGGTGGCGTCGGCGCGGCGAAGCACGGTCGCGCCCTGCACCTCGCCGGGCGACAATTCCTCAACCCGCAGACCAAGCGCCAGCAGCCGGTCCCCCAAGGGGCCGGCCAGCTCACGATGGAAGAGGAGGTCCGGCACGGCGAAATCGACCGTCAACCGGAAGACCGACTCCAGCAGCTCGCCTCGTTCCAGGTCGATGATGACCGAGGTGTCCGAGACGAGGACCGTCATGGATCACGCCACCTGTTCCAGGCGAGCGTCGAGGTCGCGCATCGAGATGCCCAGCATCTCGGCCGCGCGGCCTTCGCCGATCACATTCTCGGCCAGGGCCCGCAGGCATAGGCGCTCGAAGCGCTTGGGCTCTTCCTCCTCGGCGAGCATGACCGCTGGTTCCTCGAACGGCGGATCGCGCCAGCCACGTCGCTTGAACTCACGATAGAGGTCGGAGAAGGCCTTGGCGTCGATAATCCCCAGGTCCTTGCACCGAAAGGCGATAGCCTGGACGCTGACGCCGAAGCGCTTCTTGAGCGCAACCAGCTCGCCAATGCTGATCGACGAGCGATGGGCCCCGACCTCGGCGCGCACCACATCGGCCGGCATTAGGAAGGCGCCGGCGAACCGGTGAGCCGCCTTTTCCTCATCGATCCCGGCGGCCGGCGCCATGACCATGTGACCAAGTTCATGGGCCAGCGTGAAACGCTTGCGCTCCGCCCAGATGTTTCGGCGCACCACGACCACCCGGGCGGCGTCGCGCCCGTGACGGCGAACTCGCGCGGCCAAGCCGTCGATGTCCTCAAGATCCAGGGAGAGGACCTTGATACCCCGCTCCTCGAGCAATTCGGCCAGCTTTGGGATCGGATCATGGCCCAAGCCCCACTCCTCGCGCACGGAGCGGGCGGCGTCTTCGGCGTCGCGGATGTCGCTGACGGGGTAGGGCGCGCTGCGGGGCTGCTCCCAATCGACGCTTTTCAGCTGCAACAGGTCTTCGATGGCCAGGTAGCGCTCCAGCATCTGGATCGTCAGCGCCTCGACCGTCGCTTCTTCCTTGGCCGACGTCTTCTTGCGGAAGTCGACGCCTTCCAGGACCAGCTCCTCGTCGCTGAGCAAATAGCCCTCGCTGACGCCCAGCGCCGAGGCCAGCGCCATCAGGGCGCGCGAACCGGGCATATCCTCGTTGCGCTCGTATTTGCCGATGGCCTGGGGCGACACCACCCCCTCCATCCGCGCCGCAAGCTCGCGCAGCGACAGGCCTGCGGAGGCCCGCGCCACCTTCAGTCTGCGTCCAATCATCGCCCGCTCCTCACGTCGGTTTACAAAACTCGCATCTAGGCGCATTTTTGTAAACCAATACCCCTTGATTTGGTTCAAGGGGTCCCCATGTCCCAGGCGAAATAACCCTGTTTCGCCCCATTTTGTAAACCGAGGAAGCCATGGCCTGGCCGCCGCCTTCGAAAGATCCCTTCGCCGATCCGCTGGACGCCGTCCTGGCCGAGATCGCCATTAACCTCCAACTTCCCCCTGGCCTGCACGCCAAGGCCGTCGACCGTTACGAGGCCGTCCGCACCTACATCGAACGGCCCGGCAGCCCGCTGCACGGGCGGGTGGCCTGCTTCTATCCGCAAGGTTCGATGCGGATCGACGCCACCATCTCCACCCGCGGCACCGACGACGAATACGACATCGACATCGTCGCCGAGATCACCGGCCGCGACGACGGGCCCGAGGCCCTGCTCGACGACCTCGAAGCGGCGCTCGCCGGCTATCCGGTCGGCAAGATCGTGCGCCAGACCCGGTGTGTCACCCTCTACTACGCCGACGGCATGCACCTCGACGTCACCCCGGCGCGCCGCACGGCCTACAAGGAGAAGGAGGGCGTGATCGCCCACGCCAAGAAGGGGGCCGGCGCCGCGCCCGGCCGCTATGTGCCGATGAACGCCTACGCCTTCGGCGACTGGTACACCGCGCGCACCCCGACCGAAGAGCGCTTCGCCAAGGCCCTGAACGAGCGTCTCTATGAGCAGGCCGGCATCGCCTTCGCCGACGCCGACGTCCACGACGTGCCCGACCAGACGCCCCTGATCATCAAGAGTGTGACGACGGTGGCCCTGCAGCTGCTCAAGCGCCATCGCAACATCGCCTATGCCGACGAGACCGGCCGCGTGCCGCCCTCCATCGTGCTCTCCTGTCACGCGGGCCATGCGGCACAGCCGGGCATGGGCCTGGCCGACATGGTCATCCGCCAGGCGCGCTGGACGGCGCGGGCGATCGATGAGGCGGCCCGCCAGGGCCGCCTGCTGTCGGTCCCGAACCCGGAGTTCTCCGCCGAGCTGTTCACCGATCGCTGGCCTGAGAACCAGACCCAGCAACAAGGCTATGCGCGGCATCTGCACACCCTAGCCAACGGTCTCGAGGCCGCCCAACGGGGCAATGTGCAGCTGGAAGATCTCCAGGCCTGGTTGCGGGTGCAGTTCGGCGAGCGGGTGGTGACGCGGTCAGTCAAGGCGTTCAACGACCGCCTCGGCCGCCAGGTGAAGGCCGGCCAGCACGGCTATACGCCCAAGGGCGGCCTTTTCACCCCGGCCAAGCCGGCGATCATCGGCTCGCTGGCCAGCCTGGCGCCGGTCGCGGCCCGGGCCCACACCAACATGGGCGAGCGCCGCTTCTCGTGAGCCTGTCGATCGACACCCAGATCGAGGCGATGGCGCGCCTGTGGCCAGCCTTCAAGCTGGTCCGCCGCGAAGGGGCGGCGGCGCTGTGGCAGGGGGCGGTTCGGCCGCTCCTGCAGACCTACCGGGTCGGGGTCTTCTATCGCGCGCCGCTGATGGTCGAACGCTACAGCGTGCGTATCGTCCAGCCTCGGGTCGAGATCTTGGCGCCGGCCCTGCGGCCGCGCCGCGGCGACGCCGAAGGCATGTTGCCCCACGTCTACTACGGGCCGGACGGCGAGGTGACGCTGTGCATGCTCGATCCGGATTCGAGCGAATGGTCTCCGGCCGACCTGCTGGCCGAGACGACCGTGCCATGGATCACAGACTGGCTGGTCGCCTACGAGGGCTGGCGCGCGACCGGCGAATGGACCGGGACCGGCCGGCATGTGGAGCGCGCCTGATGGCCAAGACGACGATCCCTCAAAAAACGCAATCGGCCCTTTGGGCCCGCGCCGGCGGACGTTGCCAATACCGAGGCTGCAATGAAGACCAGGTCGGCGACCTGATCTCCGGTCGCGAAGACGCGACCTTCGGTTTCATCGCCCACATCGTCGGCGACAGCGTTGACGGCCCCCGCGGCGACGCCGTGCGCTCGCCGCAACTGGCGCGGTCGCTCGAGAACCTGATGCTGATGTGCGCCAAACATCACAAGCTCATCGACGTGGTGGATGTCGATGGCCACCCTGAGTCCCTGCTTCTGGCCATGAAGGCCGAGCATGAGAGCCGGATCCAGGTCGTGACTGCGATTGACGAAGATCGGGCCTCTCACGTGATCCGCTTCGGGGCCAACATCGGCGAGAACGAGGCCTTGGTCTCAACCAAGGCCATCTTCGCGGCCATGCCGCCCTACCATCATCCCGCCAGCGGCCAGACCATCGACCTGGAGCTGGTCGGCTGCGCCTACAAGGATGACGAGCCCGCCTACTGGATCTTCCAGCGCGACAACCTGCGCCGGCAGTTCGACGCCAAGGTTCGCGGGCGGGTCGAGCGCCAAGAGGTGCGCCACTTAAGTGTCTTCGCCCTGGCGCCGCAGCCCTTGCTGATCGAACTTGGTCGCCTCCTCTGCGACATCGTCCCCGCCACGGTGCGCCAGCGGCATCGGGAGCCGGCGACCTGGGCCTGGCAGCCCGACCAACCGCCCATCGCGTTCACCGTGTCGCAGCCGGCCTCGACGGGCGGTCGCCCGGTCGCCCTGAAGCTGGGCATCAGCGCGACAGTGACCGACGAGCGCATCACCAAGATCCTCGGGGATGACGCCGCCATCTGGTCGGTCACGGCCGAGCACCCCCACAACGACATTCTGCGCCGGCCGGAAGACCAGGCGGCGTTCCGAACGCTCATGCGATCGCTGTTTGATCGCATCAAGGCCGAGCATGGTGAGGACGCGGTCCTGCATGTCTTCCCCGCCATGCCCGCCTCGCTGGCCGTGGAGCTTGGCCGGGTCTGGATGCCGAAATCCGACCTGGCCATGACGATCTACGACAACAATCGCGCCGCCGGCTTCGTCCCCACGATCACGATCGGCAACGACTAGGCGGTCAAGGTCACCGCGCCGCTGCCGTCCAGCCCGCCGCGATCGCCTCAGCGGCCGAGCAAAACCAACGCTCACCGCGGGCCGTGTCGATGCGCGTGGCGGCGTAGTCCTCCTGGCCGGGGACGTGGAAGATCCGCCGGCCCTTGGCGTTGATGTTGCCCTTGATCACACAGCTTGCCGACGGCGGGGCGGCCGGCGCCGGCTGGGCCTGTCGCGCATCCGCCCGCCAGTTTGAAGGCGTCTCGAACCGCCCGGCCCAGAGGCCCCGCCGGGCCTGGCGCGCGTCAGCCTCGGCGGACGCATAGGCGCCGCGACTAAAGGCGCGGTAGTCGACGGCCCAGCCGGCGAGGACCAAAGCGGCGCCCAAGTCGGTCGACCCGACCCAACACCGCGAGACCGCCCGGCCGTAGGGGTCGCGGTCGCGCACCTCGCAGCGCACGGCTTGGCCGCCGATCAGGCGCGAAAGCTGGTCACGGGCGACGTCGCCGCAGGCATAGCCACGGCCCTGGGCGTCCTGACAAATTTGGCGGCCTTCGGGGGCATCGACGCCCCAGAGACGAACCCGTTCGGCGCCGAGGCTGAACGTGTCGCCATCGACGACCTGCGCGAACCCGGTCAACTCCGCCGGCGCGGCGGCCGCCAGGCCGACCGCCAGGATCAACAACCCAACCCGCCGGATCATCGCTGATCCTTGCGCAGGGTGATCACCACCCGCTCGACGAAGATCTCCGCGACCTCGGCGGCGTGCAGCACGGCGTCCAGATATTGGCTCTTGATCCGGTCGGCCGCGATCTGGCTTGGGGTCGACAACTGCAGCACGCCGTCGGTCAGGCCATGGAACCCGACCCGGCCGAACCAGCTGCCATAGGCGCCCTCGCGAACCAGCCGCCGCAGCGGGGCGGCGATCGCCTGCCAGATCGGATCGTCGGCGCCCGGCGCCGCCATCAGCGCAGCCGGTTCAGGTAGAGCCGCCGGCGGCGGAATATCCCCCTTGGCCTTGAGCACCCGCGCGAAATTCAGGCGCAGGTCCGGCGCCCCGCGCGGCTCATAGGAGGCCATGCGGCCGAAGTATTTGCAGGGGCTGCGGACGTCGGGGTCCTCGATCGCGATCGCCAGCATGGCGATGGCGCGCACCCCGTGGCGCTTCAGGGCCCAGGCGAAGGTCTGGTCGTTGTTGCGCTCGCGCTCGGGCAGCAAATCATCGACGGCGGCGGCCACCCGCGCGAGGTCAGCAGGCGTGACGCTGGCCGGGTCGGCTACCGCGGCAGGCCCCACCAGCGCGGCGATGCGTGGAGAGACCTGGAAGGCGGCCCTAAGCTCCTGGCGGACCATTTCCGCGGGCGCGGACCCCTCTGAAAAGGCGCTGGAGAAACCGCTTGCTCCCTCCGGAGAGCAAATGGCGCTGTCCTGTCGGTTAGCGGGACGTTGGTCCGAGGATTTGGTGTCGTTGCCGGTTTCGGCGGTCGAAGGCCGCCGACCAGCAGGCTGATGTCGCGCTGAAGGCGCGTCCTTTGCTCGTACAGAAGAACTGACGTTCTGATGGGACTGTTCTAGGTGAGTGAATCCTGGCGCCCGGGCGGCATTTCTTTCACTGAAGACGACGGCTTCGGAATAGGCGGCCCTCCGGGCCTGGGCCGCTTCACGAACCGCCAGATCCGCAGCCTCCAATTCATCCAAGCGAGCCACGAGGGGGGCCAGGTCATAGGCCTCAGCCCCGGCCGGCCGGTTGGCGCGGGTGTAATCGCGAACCATGAAGCCGGCCGCCTCCAGGGCCCGACGGTGCGCGCGCGCGTTGCTCTCGGTGCAGCCCAGATAGTCCGCGATCAGGCTCGTGCCCGGCCAGACGGTCGCCACGTCCTGTTCAAGCCGGTCCTGGTTGAGATGCTCGACGTAGAGGAGCAGTGTCATGCGCTGCTGCACGGTGAGCATGGGCGTGCCTTTCAGGACCGCCGCGGCGATCCGCGCCACAGTGACGCCCGCCTGCCAGCGCCAGGCGCGGGCCTGGGCGCAGACCGCGTCGAAATTGGGGGCGCGCTTGGCGAAACCAGGTCGCCAATCGTCGCCGGCTAAGGCCGTTCGCATGTCGTCCCTTCCTAACGGGGACGAGGCCGTTTCGCGGGAGCGAAACCGGCAGGCGAAAGACCATAGGTCTCCTGTTCGAGGCCTTGACGACGCAAAAAGCGCCGCCTAGATTCAACTCGATCAATCAAGCCGCTGCCACACGGCGCCTGCGATTTCCGAGAGCCTCCCGCGCCAACGGGGGGCTCTCGCCGTTTAGGGGTCTCGTCTAGGTCAAGATGAAGTCCTCTGGGGTGACCGAGCGCGCGCGGAAGACCCGACACGCGACTCAGTCGACGACAGCGTTCAGTGAGTCTGAGGATTCCTAAAGGCTTGGAATTGCACCCTTTTGACCAAAAAGGGCCGATTCGGGCGGTTGACGCCGTTCGAGAAACGAGTCCGCTGAAGGCGACTCAGGCCGCTAGGGGCTGTGGTTCGCGCGCCCTGGCCCACCACAGCTAGGGGTAAGCCGCTCACAAGCCGAAGCGCCGGCGCAGCGTGCTTGCTCGCAGACCGAAGGTCTCCCACAAGGTGGAGCATGTCAGACGCCCTGGCGCACCTGCTGGAACTTCGCCTGCGCTTTCGGCGCAATCCCGAAGCACGCGCCTTGATCGACCGCGCCCTGGCGCTCGTGGCAAGGGCGGCAGGGCCTGATGCGGATCCGGCGGTGTTGGACGCTGAGGTGGCCTATCTGGCCGCTGACCTCGCGCGACGTTTCGGAACACCGACCGGCTGCAGCCTTCACTGAAGCGGTCAGGCGTTTGCGGGCTGCGCCTTGCGCCAGGCCTGGAAGCCTTTGTCGGCGTCGATGAAAGCCGCGAGGATGTGAGGGACGAGCTGTTCGAGCTCCAGGCTCTGCTCATTGGCCTGGGCGAAGGCGCGCTGGTAGTCGGCCAGGTCAACGGCGAGCTTGCCCTTCAGCTTCAAACGCAGGTCGGTTGTCTTCTCCTCGAGATCGATCTTGCCGAGGGCCAGGGCGGTCTTGGCGGGGCGCGTCATGGGCGTCTCCTTGAGTGGTCTGTAGGAAGCGGTCGATCGCCGTGAAGGCGAAGTCAGTGAGCTTGAGATTGAGGGCGTCGGTCTGACGGCGGATCCGCACGCACAGCGGTTTGGAGAGCCGCACCGAGACCCGGTCCTTCGCGCCGCGAACGGCAGGGAAGGTCACCGCCTCGCCGCCGTCGAGCGCCTCGACCAGCTCGCGGAAGGCGCGCTCATAGATCAGCCGCACGCAGCCCCTTGGATTCTTGCGGGTGTTCAGGCGCTCGGCGGTATCGAGCATGTCCTGGTGAAGGCCCTCCGGGAGGAAGAGGCCGAGCTTTTCTGCCGATGGGGTCATCGAAACACTCACGCTTACGGATACGGGGCGAGGATCATGTCCTTGCTGACAAGCACGCGGACGGGCCATCCGGCCCGGACACGCAGGGTGGGCTGACGGTTGAGATCGCGGCCCGTGATCTGCTGGCCGACCTGCTGGGCAGAGTTGGAAACCCCGCTGGCGGCCGAGTTGATGACCAGCGCGCCGGAGCTCCTGTTGCCGGCGTCCTGGGCGGCGGCCGCCCCGACACTGAACAAGGTTGAGAGGATCACCCCCCGCGCCAGCTGGCCGAAGTGTCCGTCGGTCTTGTCCTGCAAGCCGGCCGCGCCCGATAGATCCGCGCCCGCCATCGAGCCGATGTTGATGGAGCGGCCATCGGGCATGATGATCCGGTTCCAGGCGATCAGGGCCCGGTTCTGGCCGTAGGCGATCTGGCTGTCGTACTGGCCGATCAGCCGTGAGCCCTGCGGGATCAACACGGTCCGCCCGGTCCTGTGGTCGTAGACTGGCTCAGTGACCTGGGCGATCACCTGGCCTGGCAGGTCGGAATTGATGGCCGTCACCAAGGCGGCCGAAATGATGCTGCCGGCCTTCACTTCCCATGGGCTCAGCGCCGGCTGCAGGGGATTGGTCAGATAGTCGTCTGTGCGAGCGTTGGCCGCGAACTGGCGCTTGGCGGCCTGGCCATTGGCCGGCTGCACCTCGGCGGCGGCCGCCTCCCCGGCGCCACCGGCGGACGACGCGATCGGCCGAGCCAGCGCAGCGAGATCGGCAGACGGCGGTGCGGCGGCCACTGGAGGCGGCCCGCCAAAGAAGGGACCCGAAGTGCGGGCAGCCAGCGCCTGCTCACGCGCGGCCTGAACAGCAGGATCAACTTGCGCCGGCGAGGGAGGCGGCGGCGGGGTCCCGGCGGCCAATGCTGCCGGCGAGCCTTCAGGCGGCGGCAGGGCCGCCGTCCCCGGCAGGGCTTGAGCCTGCAACGCGGGATCCGCGTAGCCCGCCGCGTATTTGGTGGAGATCGCCGGCGTCTGGACTTGGCCAGTGTCGGCCGCGTCCGTCATCGCCTCCGGGCGGGCTTGAGGCGCGTGCGCGCCGCCGAAGCCGAGATAGAAGCCGAGCGCCACGATTCCGGCCAGGCCCGTCGCCCCGGCGATCAAATACTTGCGGTTCCAGCGCGTGACCGGGTTTCGTGGCGCGGCCAGGACGCTCTCCGGGGGCGCCTTGCGTGGCTGGGAGCCCACAGGCGGGTCGGGCGGAAGATGGGTCACGAGCGCCCCCCTTCGCCGGTGCGGGTGATCCGCACGACAGCCTGCTTGCCCTCGCCAAGCCTCAGCTCCGCGACGTCGATCAGTCGGTCCACGACGTAGTAGCCGCCGAGGTAGCGGTAGTTGACCAGCTGGGCCTGCTTGTCGGGCCCGATCAGGAACAGCGGCGGGGCCTCAGTCGTGGCCATGTCGCGCGGAAACTGGATGTAGGTCTTTAGCCCGTCATCGAAGACGCGGACCGGCTGCCAGCGCGGCGCGCGAAAGCCGTTGGCCTTGATGCGATAGCCGAAGTGCAGCGAGTCCACCGCAAGGCCCGAGGCCGCCACCCCTTGGGTCTCGGCCGCCTGAGCGGCCTGCCGCTCGCGAGCCTCCTCCTGCGGATAGTTCCAGCTGATGACGCTGGTGTAGGTGTCGCCCTCATAGCTGACCGCGTCGAGCAGGTAGGTCCGCTGGTCGGTCGTCAGGATGATGTTGGTGCGCAGGCCGCCGCGGATCGGCTTGACCATCACGATGACCTGCTGGGTCGCGCCCGAGCCTTGGACGGTCTCACCCAGAACCCAGCGCACCGTGTCACCCGCCGCCTTGGAGATCAGCTTTTCGCCGGGGCGCAGCGAGATTGCCGTCAGGAAGCGCGGGCTGGTGTGGACGGTGTAGAGCCGTCCAGGCTCAAAATCATAGTAGAGGGCCGCATTCACATAGGCCCCGGCGCTGGGGTAGTCGCGGGCGCTGCTGTTGGCGGACTGTACGGTCGTCAGCGCCGTCGGCCGCGCATAGGTGCGCGGCGCCGTGCGACGTCTAGGCGCTGGCCGAGGCGGCGTCGCGGCCTGGGCCACGGCGACAGGCGCCGGCGGTGTCGGGCGGGCCGCGACAGGGAAAGCCGGTCGGGGCGCCGCCGTCTGGGCGACCGAGGGGCTCTCAGACGCGGCAAACAGAATGAGTAGGCCCGCCGCAGCGCCCAAGGAAAGCCGTCTGGGGGACAAGGCGCTCATAGCTCACGACTCCATTGAAACTCGGTGATGTAGATCCCCAGCGGATTGGCCCTCAGCTCGGCCTCGTTCTTTGGCGCCACGACCTTGGTGGTGAACAGCCCCGTCCAGGCTTCCGTCGCGCTCGACGTCCCGGCGTTGAATTGCGTCTCGCGCCACTGGACCTGGTAGGTGTGCGGACTGCGCGGCAGGACCGACACGATCTCGACGTTGACCGCTTGGGTGCCCGCGTTGGCGAAAGGGTCGTTGGCCTTGGCGAAGGCGTTGAGCTGCCCGATCGCCGGCCCAGACACGAAGTGATAGGCGCCGGTCCAGTTGTCCCGGATGACGATGGGATCGATGCTCTTCGAGCGCGTCCGCCGAACCCAATCGGCGAGGAAGTAGCCGATCTCGGCCGTGGTCGGCTCGTAGGTGCGCCCCGCAAGCTCGATACGGCCCGGCCGCGCATAGCGGTCGATGGGCACGACGTAGGTGGCGATGTTGGTGTTGTTGGCCTCGTAGATAAAGCCGCCCAGCGCCAGGGCCGCGAGCCCCAAGCCCCCAAACGCCGCCATCCGCCAGTTCTTGGCCTGAACCACAGCCGAGCCGATGCGCATGTCCCACTCACGGGAGGCGCGCAGGTATGGGCTCTCGACGGGGGCGGAGCTGCCGTAGCGGTCATTCGGTCGTTTGAAGGGGTTCATCGGCGCACTCTCGACTGGGGTCACTCTTCAGGTTCGTCATCGCGGCGGGTCGGCGTGGCGACGATCCCCGGACCACTGGCTTCGCCACCGGCCGTGGCCGCAGCAGCGCTGTCGCGGGCGGCGCCTGCGAGCCCGCCGCCACGGCGCGCCTCGGCTCGCGACACAACCGAGGATCCAGACGTTGGAGCGTCCGGCGGCGGGGGAGGGGGCGTCTCGCCCTCAGTAGGATTGCGGGAGGAGAAGAGGCGGCTGCCGGCCGCTCGACCTTCAGCGACCATCGTCGAGACCGGAGCTCTGGCAAAGTCGGCGGCCATGCCGCCACCGCCCGATCCGCCGGGGGACCCGCCGCCGCCTGGGCTAGTGCCACCTGAACCGAGACCGCCAGACGCGGCCCTGGCCGCCGCGACCTTCTCGCCACCAGCGGCCCATCCGCCCGCGACGGCGCCGCCGATCGCCCGACCCGCCAGAGCGACCCCGGCCGCGCCAGCGGCGACACCGGCCGCCCCCATCAAGGCGCCGCCGGCATTGAGCTGCGGCCCACCCGATATCAGCGCGCCCGCGATCGAGGGGATCTTGAGGGCCAGCATCATGAGGAAGACAGCCGAAAGAAGGAGGCCGCATTCCTCCGATATTGTGGGCTCAAGCGAGAGCGTGAATTGCTGGAAGATATTGATCCCGATCCCCAGGATCACTGCCAAAGCCATGAACTTCAGGCCGACTGACACGACGTACCCAATAGCGCGTTCGGCAAGAAACGAGGTCTGGCTCAGGACGCCGAAGGGCACCGTCACGAAGGCAATTAGTGTGACGAGGTGAAACTCGATGATCGTGATGGCGATCTCGATTGCCAGCACAATAAAGGCGAGCAGGATGCCGATGGCCGCAACTGCCGCGACGATGATGACGTCGATATTTTGTAGCGCGCCAAAGCCGCCGTTCTGCTTCGCGAGCTCACCGATATAGGCCATGAGCTTGACGACGATCTGCATGCCTGCATCGACCGCCGTCGTCGGCGCATTCATGAAGTCATCGACGGAACCGCCGCCGCTGGCGCGAAGGCCAAGCTGACCGAAGCCGTTGACCACTGTCAGGCTGAGCGTGTGCCAACTGCCCACCAGCCAGGCGAAAAAGCCAACCAGCAGAACCTTCCGAACCAAGCTCGCGAGCACATTCTGAGTTTCATCGATGGCCCACAGGATCGCTGTGAGCGCGATGCTGATCACGACCAGTGTCCCCAGCACCGTTTGAACTTCGCCGGAGATCACGCCGAAGCCGGTGTCGATTTGAGTAGTGAAGCGGCGGATGAATTCGTCCAACGCCGCTGGACTGGCGGTCGCCATTCTGGTCTCGCTATCTACGGCTCAGAAGGATTTCTGGCCTTTGAAGGACCCCTTCACGGGCTTGTAGTAGAGGGGGGAGCAGGGGTTGTTCGGATCCTTGATGCTGGGATCAGGGCACTTTGGTTCTGCCTTCGCGGGCGTCGCGGGAGCGGGCACATCTGCCGGCTTCGCCGACGGTCCACAGCCGGTCAGCAGAGCAATCGTCGCCAGGGCTGAGGCCATGAAAAAGGTCCGCATGGCTAAAAGCTCTGCTGACCGGAAAACGACCCGCGAACGGGTGTGTAGGCGTTGTGGCGCTGGGACTCCGCCCGAGCCGCAACAGCTCCCGCCTGCTGCTGCGCCAGGATGGTCTCCTGCGTCCTCGCCTGCGCGATCAAGATCGTCTGAAGACCCTGCAGCTGGCTGCTGAGCGCGGCCAGCAACTGGTTGGTCGCCTGGATCGCTGCCGTCTGCCCGGCGGCGCCTTGCGAAGCGGCCACCGCGCCGCTGACGGCGCCGGCGGTCGTTCCCTGCGACCTGACCAGCTGGTTCTGGACAGCCATCGAGTCCTGCAGCGTCAGTCGGCTGTTCGCCTCCCAACTTGCGAGGCGCTGCTGGATCTGTGCGAAGCTCTGCCCGGACAGGCTGGCGGGGTAAAACTGCTGGAACTGGCCCGCGATATTCTGGCTGTTGTAGCCGATCGCCTGGGCCTGCTGCATGAGCTGACTGGCTTGGGCGTTGATCTGCGCCAAGGGCTGGGTCACGTCCGTGCCGAGCTTCTGCAGCATCGCCATCTGGTTGGTGACCTGCGCCTGAAGCTGCTGGATCTGAGACAGGCCCTGGCGCACCTGCTGGACCGCTTGCGCCACGGCGCGCGGATCGAACACGATCTGCTGGGCGGCGGCGGGCTGCGGCGGCAGAGGCCCCAATCCCAGCGACACCGCGACGATCGCCGCCGCGGCCATGAGCTGCTTACGCATCTGGAGTGTCCTTCTGGTGCGAGGGATGAGGGACCGGGAAAAGGTCGTCGCCGGTCGCCTGAACGAACAGCGGCTCAGAGACGGCCCGAAAGGCGACAGCCGCGCCGAACAGGACAAAGCCGGCCAGCATGACGAAGAAGTTGTGGTGGTAGGTGGTGCCGAAGACCGCGAGGAAGCCGGGCGCGGCAAGCACCAGAAACAGGATCCGCCGCCGGCGGCGCGACGCGGTCCACGCGCCCGGGAGGCGACGGTTCAGCCAAGCCAGCCGCGCGAAGGCATGGGGGCTCATCGGCGGCCGAGCGGGCGCAAAGGTGGGGTTGTGCGCGCCCATCACGCCACCCTCGGATAGGCCGCGCGACGCTGGCCGCCGAGATAGCGGGCGACATCCGCCTGGCCCTTGGCCGAAAAGAAGCGCTCGGCGAACTCGCCACGATCATGGTCGGCAAGCAGCTGGCTGATGAGCTGCTGATCGCCCGGCGACGACGAGCCCACAGCGGCCAAGGACACGCCGCCCAGGCCCAGCTCGAACAGCCGGTTCCCGGACGTGGACTGGTAGTAGTACTCGCGCTTGGGCGTGGCGTTGGCGATGATCCGAACCTGCTGCGGGTTCAAGCCGAAGTCCTGATAGAGCGCCGTGATTTGCGGCGTCTGGGCGTCCGGATTGGGCAGGAAGATGCGGGTCGGGCAGCTCTCGATCAGGGCTGGCGCGATGGATGACCGGGCCACGTCCGCCAGGCTCTGTGTGGCGAACACCACGGCGACGTTGAACTTGCGCAGCGTCTTCAGCCACTCGCGGATCTTGGCCGCGAAGGCGCCCTGATCGAGGAAGAGCCACGCCTCGTCGAGCAAGAGAAGGGTCGGCCGGCCGTCGAAGCGACGTTCCAGACTGCGGAAGATGTAGGTGAGCACCGGGGCCAAAGCCGACTTGCTGGCCATCAGCTCGGCCATCTCGAAAGTCTGCCAAGCGGCAGGCTTCAAGGCGTTCTGGTTGGCGTCGAGCAGATGGCCGTAAGGTCCGCTCAGCGTGTAGGGGGTGAGCGCCGCCTTGACGGCCTGGTCCTGGACGGTGGCGGCGAGCAGGGTGAGGGTGCGCTGGTCACGAGGCCCCTCGGCGAGATTGCGCAACCCGCTCCAGATCTCGTCCTTTACCGGCGGGGTGATCGGCACGCCCTCGGCGGCGACGATGTCCTGCACCCATTCCTGCGCCCAGGCCCGGTCATCGGGCGCGTCGATCTGCGCCAGCGGCTGGAAGGCCAGCTCGCTCTGGTCGCCGCCCAAAACGTAGAACTGGCCGCCGACGAGCAGCGTCGAAGCGCGGGAGCTGGCGCCCTTGTCGAAATAGAAGACCTGAGCGTCCGGATACCGCAGCCACTGCATGGCCAAGGTGTTGAGCAGGACCGATTTGCCCGAGCCGGTCGGCCCGACGATCATTGTGTGACCGACATCGCCCTGATGCAGGTCGAAGCGGAACGGCGTGGTGCCGGCCGTTCGCGTGACCAACAGAGCCGGCTGGACGCCGGGATAGCCGCGCTTCTGACATTCCGCCGACAGGTGGGCGTTGTGCGTCGGGCCAGGCCAGATCGCCGACATGGGCATCATGTCGCAAAGGTTCAGCGACGACACCAAGGGCCGGCGAAGATCGGCATAGGCTTGGCCCGGTAGGCTGCCAATCCAGGCCTCGACGGCGTTGACGTCCTCGACCTTACAGACGAAGCCGGCCCGGTTGATGGCGCCCTCAACTTCTCGGACACGGTTGGCCAGCCGGTCAGGATCGCCGTCCATCAGGGTGACGGTCGGGGTGAAGTAGCCGATCGAGGCGTAGTCTCCGCCGAGGATGGCCAGGGCCGCGTCGGCGTCGACGGACTTCGCCGCGGCGTCGGGGTCCTCCAGCAGCGACGGCTCGCGGGTGATCGCCTCCTTCAAAAGCGCCATTACGCCCTTGCGCTTGGCGAACCAGCGCTTGCGAACCGTGGTCACGGCCTTGCGGGCGTCTTCCTTGTCCAGCGGCAGATACCGGCAGACCCAGCGATAGCTGATGCCCAGCTCATTGAGCCGATCGAGCAGGCCGGGGCACGAGGTGGTCGGATAGGCCCGGACCGAGAGGGTGCGCAAGTACTGGCCGCCCAGGCGGGGCAGCAGGCCGCCCTGGAAATCATCGTCGGTGAGGAAGGCGTCGAGATAGGCCGGGGTATCGGGCGTGGCGACCGGATGGCGCTTGGTCGAGATGCAGCTGTGCAGATAGGTCAGGGTCTCATCATCGCTCAGCTCTGCGACCTCGGGCATGATCGCCGTCAGGATGTCGGCGATCTGATGAACGGTGCTCCGGAAGTCGCTCAGCGCCGCCCGGTACATCCCCTCGGCGCCCCGGCCCGACGGGGCGTTTTCGAGCAGGAGGCTCTCCGCCGTTGAGATCGCTTCTTCCGGCGGCAGGTAGGTGAAGGTCAGGAAGTAGCGGCTCTCGAAATGACGCTCCTGCGCCTCGAAGCCCTCGCGGCGTTCTTCATCGACCAGGTCTGAGACGGGGTCAGGAAACTGGCTGGCGGGATAGGTCTGCGACGGCGCGCGGACCGCCTCGATGTGCAGGCACCAGCGAGAGCCAAGGCGTCGCAAGGCGTTGTTGAGCTGAGCGCGGGTCGCGACCAGACCGGCGTCCGTGGCGCTGGCCAGATCCGGGCCGCGGAAGGCCAGGGTCTTCTGAAAGCTGCCATCCTTGTTTAGCACAAGCCCGGGCCCAATCAGGGCCACCCAGGGAAGGTGGTCGAACAGGCGATCAGCCTTGGGCCGGTACTCACGCAGGTACAGCACGGCGAACCTCTAGGCGACCAAGGATGGGGAGGGGTGAGGCCGGGCGCACACGTCAGGCGTCCAGGTACGGCTTCTGGCGAATGTGGCGGCCGAGCGCGTTGAAGAAGTAGGGGTCGCGCTTGTTCAGCCAGTAGCAGGCGCCGTGAATGGCCAGGCCGAGCGGAATCCCGATCAGCGGGACCTGCAGGCCCAAGGCCAGGACAGCGGTCAGGGTGCCGTTGAGCACGGCGATCATGCGCGGCACGCCAGCGATGGTCACCGGCTCCGACAGCGAGCTGTGGAAGGCGATCTCGAAACCCTCGACGTCGGACCGGGCCATCAGAACGCCGCCCCAGCCGTCATGTTGAAGAAGGTCGAGATGAAGGTCGTGGCCGTAAAGGCGATCGCCAGGCCGAAGACGATGCCGATCCCTTTGCGCAGGGCCGAGCCGCCCTCCGCGAAGGCGAAGCCCAGTCCGGTGAGCACGATGGCGATGATGCCGACCGCCTTGGCGACGGGTCCCGACAAGGACTGCATGATAGTGTCGAGCGGGCCTTCCCACGGCATGGCGGTGCCCGCGCCAGCGGCCCAAGCCGGGCTCACCGCGAGGAGGACGGCTGCGCCGGTGAGGATGGCCAGGGCGGTCGAAGCGCGCCCCCGAGCTTGGCTGGAACCGGCGTATTTCATCGCAGCTGACCCTCGTTTTCGTCCGCCCGCGTTCACCGGGCGTCACAACCGTGAGTCGCGGAATACGCGAGGTCAAGGGCGATATTGACCAAAAAAGTGCGATTCGGGCTTTTTCTCTAGCAAAGCTACAACCGTTGGAGGCGAGCTTCCGGCCACGCTTCATCGCCCTGAATCGAGCAGGCAAACGCGCGCATTTCCCCCGTGTTGCCCGTCTGTTTCAGCCGGATAAGGGGCGACTTTGGGGCAATCGCCCGAGTTCTGTGGGCTGTTGATTCGGGCCCTTGGCGCCGTGGCCGCCCTGGCCAGCCCCATGATGCGCGCGGGCAAGGATCGCTTGGCCGCGGGAATCTAGCCGTATCTTGGCGCCGGAAACCGCCTCTCCAGCGCCAAGGTCGCGGTGCGAACTACTTCGGTCGCACGGCCGTCACGTCGGCGTCCATGCCGCGAACCGTCGTGTCGAAGCCGATGGTCTGGCCGACCTTCAAGCCCTTCAGCAAGGTCGCGGGCTTGGCCTTGAAGGTCATGGTCATCGCCGGCCAGGCGACGGCCGGGATCGGGCCGTGCTGGATCGTCAGCGTGCCCACCTTGGCGTCGATGGCCTTGATCACGCCGGTCCCCTTGCCTTGCTTGGCCGCGGGCGCGGGGGACATGCCCTTCATATTGGCCATGTCGTCGGCCGCGGCGGCGCCGGCGGTCGTCAGGGTCAGAGCGCCGATCAGGGCGCAGGCGATAGCTCTCATGATGATCTCCTTTGGGATTGAGAGGCTGGGGTGAAGGCGGGCCGTCGGCGCCGCAGCAGCAGGTAGGCCGCGGGTACGACGAGCATGGAGAGCAGGGGCGCTGTGAGCATCCCGCCGATCATCGGGGCGGCGATCCGGCTCATGACCTCCGAGCCGGCGCCATGGCCGAACAGGATCGGCAGCAGGCCGGCCAGGATCACGGCCACGGTCATGGCCTTGGGCCGCACCCGCATCAGCGCGCCTTCGCGCACGGCCTCCTCGACCTGGTCGTCCGTCGGGTCCTCGCCACGATCGGCCAGGGCGTCCTTCAGATAGATCAGCATGACCACGCCGAACTCGGCGGAGACGCCGGCCAGTGCGATAAAGCCCACGCCGGTGGCGACCGACTGGTGGAAGCCCAATAGGTAGAGCGTCCAGATGCCGCCCGTCAGCGCGAAGGGCAGGGTGCCCATGATCAGGGCCGCCTCGTCGAAGCGGCCGAAGGTGACATAGAGCAGAACGAAGATGATCAGCAGCGTCGCCGGGACCGCGAGCTTCAACCGTTCGACCGCCCGCTGCAGATATTCGAACTGGCCCGAGTAGGCGATGGAGACCCCGGCTGAGAGCTTGACGTCCTTGGCCACCGCCTTCTGG
>CAMFIW010000002.1 GCA_945952355.1 uncultured Phenylobacterium sp.
CCACCAAGATCTACACACAGCACATCGTCGGCAGCGTCAGATGTGTATAAGCGACAAGCGCAACCGCCGGCGCCGACGCCGCGTGGACGCCGCTGATCGCGGAGGAAGGCGACAAACTGGTCGACCAGGAGGCCCTGACCCAGGAGGCGCTGGAGCTGGCCGAGAACAACGGCATCGTGTTCCTGGACGAGATCGACAAGGTGGCCAGCCGCTCGGAGCGGGCGGGCGCCGACGTGTCCCGCGAGGGGGTGCAGCGCGATCTGCTGCCGCTGATCGAAGGGACCACGGTCTCGACCAAGTACGGGCCGGTGAAGACCGATCACATCCTGTTCATCGCCTCGGGCGCCTTCCATGTGGCCAAGCCCTCGGACCTGTTGCCCGAGCTGCAGGGGCGGCTTCCCATCCGGGTGGAGCTGAAGGCGCTGACCCGCGACGACTTCCGCCGCATCCTGACCGAGCCGGAGGCGAACCTGATCCGCCAGCACCAGGCGCTTCTGGCCACAGAGGGCGTGACCCTGGTCTTCACCGAGGACGCCATCGACGCCCTGGCCGACGCCGCGGTGACGGTGAACGGGGCGGTGGAGAACATCGGCGCAAGGCGGCTGCAGACCGTGCTGGAAAAGGTGCTGGAGGAGGTGAGCTTCACCGCCGCCGACCGCGACGGCGAGACGGTGAGCGTCGACGGCGCCTATGTGCGCGAGCGCGTCGGGGCCCTGGCCAACAATACCGACCTGTCGCGGTTCATTCTCTAGGTGAAGCGGGGCCGGCGGGCCTCGCGGATGGCGTCTTCGAGAGCGCGAGCGAAGTCGGCGCGTTCGGCCGGGCTGAGGGCGCGGGCGACAGGAGCTTCCTTGCCGGAGAGGGCGAGGCGCAGGTCGACGGCGCGATCGTCCTCGGTGAGTAGGGACACGCGAGTGAAGGCGGTGGGGCTCTCCCAGACCACGGTCGATAGCTTGGGCGTCTCGCGGGTGACGCGGACGCTGCGGTCGGTGACGCGAATCCGCTCGATCTGGCGGGCGGCGGCGAAGCTCGCCAGGAACGCCACGATCACGGCCAGGACGTCGGCGCCCAGGAAGAACGGCACGAGATAGGCGCCCATGGCCACGAACACAGCCGCCGAGGCGCAGTTGAGCGCCGTGACGATGCAGATCAGCGTGATGAAGCCGCGCTCGGAGAGCGAGCGGTGGGGCCGGATCTCGGCGTCCATGAAGAGGGTGTCGTCCATCGGCGAGCCGCCTTGGGGGAGTTGCGACGCGGCCAGAGCTACGCCAAACCACGGTCCATGGCCAGACCCGCGAAGACCGCCGCTAAGTCCCGTCAGCGCCGCAAGCTGAAGCC
This sequence comes from uncultured Phenylobacterium sp., assembly GCA_945952355.1. Taxonomy (GTDB): domain Bacteria; phylum Pseudomonadota; class Alphaproteobacteria; order Caulobacterales; family Caulobacteraceae; genus Phenylobacterium. The sequence goes on from CAMFIW010000002.1 coordinate 1,339, forward strand.
GGCGGAGGCCGCGCGGATCGAGGAGATCTTCCACCGGTTCCTGGCGTCGAGCGACGATCCGCGCACCGAGCTCGACTATGACAGCCCCTATACGCTGGTGACCGCGGTGGCCCTGTCGGCCCAGGCGACCGATGTCAGCGTGAACAAGGCGACGGCCAAGCTGTTCAAGGTCGCCGACACGCCGCAGAAGATGCTGGCGCTCGGGGAGGAAGGCCTGATCCCCTACATCGCCTCGATCGGGCTCTACCGGACCAAGGCCAAGAACGTCATCGCCGCGGCGAAGATCCTCGTCGACCAGTACGGCGGCGAAGTGCCGCTGGAGCGCCAGGCGCTGATGGCCCTCCCCGGGGTGGGTCGCAAGACCGCCAGCGTGGTCCTGAACGAACTGCGGATCGAGCCGGCCATCGCGGTGGACACCCATGTTTTCCGCGTCTCGCACCGGCTCGCCCTGTCGAGCGGCAAGACGCCGGACCAGGTGGAGGCCGACCTGATGGCCATCGTGCCGGAGCCCTACCTGACCCGCGCCCATCACTGGCTGATCCTGCACGGCCGCTACACTTGCATGGCGCGACGGCCGAAATGCGAGGACTGCGTGGTGGGCGACCTGTGTCCGTCGCGGAAGCTGTTCGTGAAATAGATCCGGAACCACGAACCACACGAACCCACACGAACAAGAGCGCGCGGAACGCGCCCTCAATCGATCCGCTGAGCTTCAGGCAGGCTGTTCGTGCTTTTCGTGTTTTTCGCGGTCCCGACTTGCGGCCTCGACGCGTCGGAAGCGCCCGAAGACTTGGAACCACGAAAAACACGAAAAACACGAACGGGGTGCGGAGAGGCCGAGCCTTGGTTTGATCGCGCTTCGCGCGGGGGTTGCCGAGCCGTCTTTGCTTTCCGTGGTGGGTCTTCACGGCGGTCGAGCTGCGCGGGCCTCGCCGGGCCGGGCCGGTCGTGTGGGTTCGTGTGGTTCGTGGTTCCCTATTTCCGTGGCCTCACCGGGACCTCGAGGTCGCAGATCGTGAAGTCGGCGCCCTTGGCCGCGCGGGTCCTGGCGGCGAGGCGGGCGAAGGCCGGGCTGTGCGGATCGAGAATTTCGAGGCGCGGGCGCTCCGCGGCGGGGATGTCGGCGGCGACGCGGACTTCGAGCATCTTGTCGGGCCTCGCCGGCGGCTCGCCGACCGCCATGGCCCGGATCGCGGGCAGGCCCACCACCACCTTGCCCCAGACCGTGTAGTCGCGGTCGAGCCTGCGGCTGGCGTCGCGCATGAAGAAGATTTCCGAGTTGGAGGTGTTCGGGTCGGCCTGGCGGCCCATGCCGGCGACGCCGGGGCAATAGGCGCCCCAGGCGCGCAGGGTTCCATCCTTGGCGCGGCTCGCCTCGGTCGGCGAGACGGCGGCGACGGGCGTGGCGCCGACGAAACCTTCCTGGGCGTCGCTGGTCGTCCGCACCGGGGCGAGCGCGCCGGATGGCAGCTTGAAGACGAACTCCGGCGGCAGGTCCGGGTGGCTGGAAGACCCGCCGTCGCGATTGTCCGGATTGCCGGTCTGGTCGACGAAGTGGTCGATGACCCGGTGGAAGAGCAGTCCGTCATAGACCCCCTCGCGCGCCAGGAGCTTGACCCTCGCCACGGCCTGGGGGGCGAGGTCGGGGCGCATCTCGACCACGATGCGGCCCTGGGTGGTGTCGACCACCAGCAGGTTCTCGGGATCGATGGGGCGCCAGTGCGGCGGGGTCGCGGCCCCCATCAGGGCAGGCGCTAGGGCCAGAACGACAAAGGCGGCGGTCGGGATCTTGGACGGCATATGCCGACTTTGACCTCCGACCACCGCCTCCGCCAAGTCCTGGGGTGACAGGACCGGTTACCAAGCTGGGGGTTCACTACCCGCTCTTCGTGCCAGGGATTCGTCCGCGGCGCCTCATAATTTTTACCTACTGCGCAGTTTTGTCTCAGGTGATCCGCTTGACGCTGGGCGGATCGCTGGACGGGAAGCTTTCTTCGAGGCCTTCATCCAGCAGCACTTCCTGGCGATCCTCGTCGTGCCGCTCGCGGATATGCCGCTCCTTTGCGGCGAGCTGATCGTGCTTTTCGTTCTCCGCGAGGGGGCGCTTTGCCTTGCGGCTGTGCGGCGCCTGGATGTGGCGGTCCTCGAGCTTCGGACGGCCCTCGACCGCGGAATCGGCGGCGGCGCCGCCCGAGCCGTGGCTGAAGGCGCGGTCCTTGTCCTTGGACTTGTCGGAATGAAGTCCGGGCATGGGATGTCTCCATCTGGCGCGGCCGGTCGCCGCGTCTGACCCCATCAACGCGTCGCGCGCGGCCGGGTTTCCGGGTTCAGGCCCATCCCTGGGCGTTGCGCAGGCGGATGCCGCTGGCGTGCAGGCTGGTGGACCAGACCTCCCTGAGCGGCGCCAGGCTGTCCATCGCGATCACGGCCGCACCCTGGGCGGCCAGGGCTGCGGGGAGATCGGTCACGGTCTCCAGGGCGAGCGGCTCGACCGTCTCGCGGGCGACCCACATGCCGGCGTCGTCGAGGCTCTCGAAAAGCGGGGGCGGCAGCTCGTATCGGTGGATGGCGGCGGCGGCCAGCCGCTCCAGCCAGGCGGCCTCGACATGGACGGCCCAACGCGCGCCATCGGGCAGGTAGCGGGCGCGGTCGGCGTCAGTGGTGTCGGCCTTGGCTCGCAGCAGGATGCGCGGGCAGTCGCGAGGGAACAGGTACATGGCCTGCCACTCCTCCTCGATCGCCCAGACCAGGGGGCCGTTCAGCCAGTCCATGCCGGGCGCGCGATCGGCGGGCATGCGGACGGGCCGCGGTACGAACCGGGCGATGCCCGGATCCTCGCTGAAGTGGAACAGCCGCATGGGACGCCAACGACGCTATTTCGGGGACAGGTTGAATATCTCAGAAACGATGCCCGGCTGGCGTCCTCGCGACCACGAGATATTCAACCTGTCCCCGAAATGGCCCGGCCGCATGGCGAGACCTCCGCGCCGCGTTGCCCCGGCGCCGCTTTTTCTATAGCAAGCCGCGCGAAACCTTCGCGAAAGCCGCCTCTCCCCTCATGCCCGAACTCTACGACGTCGCCGCGATCGGCAACGCCATCGTCGACGTGATCGCCCCGGCCGACGACGCCTTCCTGTCCGCGCACGGACTGGACAAGGGCGCGATGATGCTGGTGGACGAGGCCCGCAGCGCCGAACTCTACGCCCACATGCAGCCGGGTCTGGAGACGTCGGGCGGTTCGGCCGGCAACACCATCGCCGGCGTGGCGAGCTTCGGCGGACGCGCGGCCTATCTGGGCAAGGTGGCTAAGGATCAACTGGGCGAGGTGTTCGCCCACGATATGCGCGCCATCGGCGCCCATTTCGACACCGCCCCGCTGGTCGGCGGTCCGGCCACCGCGCGCAGCCTGATCAACGTGACGCCCGAGGGCGAGCGGACCATGTGCACCTTCCTGGGCGCCTCGACCGAGTTCACGCCCCAGGACGTCGACGCCGCGGTGATCGAGGGCGCCAAGATCGTCTATCTGGAAGGTTATCTTTTCGACGCCGAGGCGGCGCGGCGCGCCTTCGCCAAGACGGCCGGCCTGGCGCGGGCTTCGGGCCGCTTGGTGGCGCTGACCCTGTCGGACGGCTTCGTGGTGGAGCGCCATCGCGAAGGATTGCTCGCTTTCCTCGAGCACCAGGTCGACCTGGTGTTCGCCAACGACACCGAGGCGATGAGCCTGTTTCAGACCACCGACTTCGACGCCGCGCTCGACGCGCTGCGCTCGCGGGTGAAGCTCTGCGCCGTGACCAAGGGCGCCCAGGGCTCGGTGATCGCCGCCGGCGCCGAAACCTTCGCCGTTTCCGCCTATCCGGTGGAGAAAGTCGTGGACACGACCGGCGCGGGCGACCAATACGCGGCCGGGTTCATGTTCGGCCTCGCCACCGGCCGGCCGCTCAATGTCTGCGGCCAGCTGGGCAGCCTGGCGGCCGCCGAGGTGATCTCGCACTACGGCCCCCGGCCCCAGGTCCGCCTGGCCGAGCTGGCGGCGAAAAAGGGACTCTGAGCATGGCCCGCACGGCCGAAGTCGTCCGCAACACCAAGGAAACGCAGATCGAGGTGAGCCTCGACCTGGACGGGACCGGCGTTTCCGACGTCTCGACCGGGGTGGGCTTCTTCGACCACATGCTGGACAGCTTCGCCCGCCACGGGGGCATCGACCTGAAGGTCAAGACGGTCGGCGACCTGCACATCGACTTCCACCACACGGTGGAAGACACCGGCATCGTCATCGGCCAGGCGGTGAACAAGGCGCTGGACGGCTTCAAGGGCATCCGCCGCTTCGGCCACGCCTATGTGCCGATGGACGAGACCCTGACGCGGTGCGCCATCGACCTGTCGAACCGGCCCTACCTGATCTGGAAGGTGGCGTTCAAGACGCCGAAAGTCGGCGAGATGGACACCGAGCTGTTCAAGGAATTCCACCACGCCTTCGCCATGAACTGCGGCGCCTGCGTGCACCTGGAGACCCTGTACGGGGACAACAGCCACCACATCGCCGAGAGCGGTTTCAAGGCGCTCGCCAGAGCGCTGCGCGCGGCGGTGGAGCTGGACCCAAAGACCCACGGCCACGCCCCCTCCACCAAGGGCGTGCTCTAGGATCATCCCATGCAGAGCGTCGCCCTGATCGACTACGGGTCGGGCAACCTTCGCTCGGCCGAAAAGGCCCTCATCCGCGCGGCCAATGGCGCCGCGGAGATCAAGGTCACCTGCGCGCCGGAGGAGATCCTGGCCGCCGACCGCATCGTGCTGCCGGGCGTCGGCGCCTTCGCCGCCTGCATGCGCGCGTTCCAGGCCCGGCCGGGGCTGGAGGAGGCGCTGAACGAGGCGGTGCGGAAGGGCGGCAAGCCGTTCCTGGGCATCTGCGTCGGCATGCAGCTGGTCGCCACCCGCGGCCTGGAGTTCGGCGAGACCAAGGGGCTCGACTGGATCGCCGGCGACGTGAAGCGGATCGAACCCACCGACCCGCTGGCCAAGGTTCCGCACATGGGCTGGAACAGCCTGATCGACCCGCATGGGCCCGCGCCTATCGCCGGGATCGGCGCAGCCCCGATGTACTTCACCCACTCGTTCGCCTTCTTCCCGACGGACGAGGCCGACGTCGCCGCCTGGGTCGACCATGGCGGCAGGTTTCCCGCGGCGGTCGCCAAGGCCAATGTCGCGGGCGTACAATTCCACCCTGAAAAGTCGCAGAGCGCCGGGCTTGCCCTCCTGGCGCGGTTCCTGGAGTGGCGACCGTGATCCTCTATCCCGCCATCGACCTGAAGGACGGCCAGTGCGTGCGTGTCCTGCAAGGCGACCTCGACAAGGCGACCGTGTTCAACAACTCGCCGGGCGACCAGGCGCGCCGATGGGCCGATGACGGCTTCCATTGGATTCATGTGGTCGACCTGAACGGGGCGGTGCAGGGCCAGGCGGTCAATGGCGCTGCCGTCGAGGCGATCCTCGAGGCCGTGAGCGTGCCGGTGCAGCTCGGCGGCGGCATCCGGTCTCTCGCGGACGTCGAGCGTTGGATCGAGGCGGGCGTCAGCAGGGTGATCCTGGGCACGGTGGCGGTGACCGAGCCACAGATCGTGCGCGAGGCCGCGCGGCTGTGGCCCGAGCAGATCGCCGTCAGCGTTGACGTGCGCGGCGGCAAGGTCGCGACCCAGGGCTGGACCGAGAGTTCGGACCTGGACGCCGTGACGGTGGCCAAGCGGTTCGAGGACGTGGGCGTCGGCGCCCTGATCATTACCGACATCGACCGTGACGGCACGGTAATGGGCTTCAATGTCGACGCCTTCGGGGCCATCGCCGACGCGGTGGCGATCCCGGTGATCGCCGCTGGCGGCCTGGCCAGCGTGGACGACATCATCAAGCTGAAGGCGCGCAAGGGCACGCCGATCGCCGGCGCCGTCCTGGGCCGGGCGCTCTACAACGGGGCGATCACCGCCGAGGAAGCCCTGAAGGTGGCGGCGTGACGCTGAAAGTCCGGGTCATTCCGTGCCTGGACGTCAAGGACGGCCGGGTGGTGAAGGGGGTCAACTTCGTCTCCCTGCGCGACGCCGGCGACCCGGTGGAACAGGCCACGGCCTATGACGCCGCGGGCGCCGACGAGTTGATGTTCCTGGACATCACCGCCAGCCACGCGCGGAGGGGCGCGATCCTCGACGTGATCGCGCGGACGGCCGATGTCTGCTTCATGCCGCTGTCGGTGGGGGGCGGAATCCGCCAGGTCGAGGACGCGCGCCGCCTGCTGCTGGCCGGCGCCGACAAGATCAGCGTCAACACCGCCGCGGTCGAGAACCGCGACCTGATCAGCGCCTGCGCCGACGCCTTCGGCTCGCAGGCCGTGGTGGTGGCGATCGACGCCAAGCACGGGCCCTCGGTCTCCGGCGACCCCAGCCGCAATGCCGGCTGGCGCGTGTTCACCTATGGCGGGCGCACCGACACCGGGCTCGATGTCGTGGAATACGCGGTCGACGCCGTGAAGCGCGGGGCGGGCGAGATCCTGCTGACCTCGATGGACCGCGACGGCGCCAAAACCGGCTACGACCTCGACCTGCTGAAGGCCGTGACCGACGCGGTGAGCGTGCCGGTGATCGCCTCGGGCGGGGCCGGCAATGCGCGGCACATGGTGGAGGCCGTGACGAAGGGCGGGGCCGACGCCGTGCTGGCCGCCTCCATCTTCCACTTCGGGGAGGTCTCCATCGGCGAGGTGAAGCGCGCGATGGATCAGGCCCGCATCCCCGTCCGCATCACGGAGGCGGCATGAGCCGGTTCGCCGAGGTCGTCGAACGCCTGTCCGCCACGGTCGAGGCCCGCAAGGGCGCGAGCCCGGACAGTTCGTACACCGCCAAGCTGCTGGCCGACGGGATCGAGCGCTGCGCCAAGAAGCTCGGCGAGGAGGCGGTCGAGACCGTGATCGCCGCGGTGGCCAAGGACAAGGACGGCCTGGCCGGCGAGGGCGCGGACCTGATCTACCACTTCCTGGTGACCCTCGCCGCGGCCGGGGTGAGCCTCGACGATGTCGCCGCGAAGCTCGAAGCCCGCGAGGGCCGGTCGGGCCTCGACGAGAAGGCCGCCCGGGGGGTCTAGCGGACCGGCCAGGACAGGCTCGCCGGCGCAGGCGGAGCCGGCGGGGTGTCTCGCTGGCGGGCCATGAGGCCCACGCTCACCACCACCGCCACGCAGGCGAGAAACACGACGAGCTCGACCCGCCGCTCGACGGCGCGGCGCTCGCCAGGCGTGAGCGCACGCGCTTCGGGGTCGCGATGGCTCATGCCGCGCGCTCCAAGCCGGCGGGCCGGCGGGCCAGCCATACATCCCGGCCGCGGCGCGGCATCCGGCGCTCGACCACATAGCCGTGGGCGCGCAGGCGTCTGTGGGGGGCGTCCGCCGAACCGGGCGCCGTCGGCGGTGTCTGGACGATCAGGCGCCCCCCATCGCAGAGGCGCGGGCCGTGGTCGAGCAGGGACTCCAGGGCGGGCGCGTCGCAGACGCCGGCGACCAGCAGGACCTCCGCCTCGGCCATGGCGGGGAAGGCGTCGGCGCGGACATAGCCCACCTGGCGGTAGCCGTGCCGGCAGAGCCAGATCAAGGTCGGCAGGCCGTGGGGGCCGGTGACGCGGATGATACTGTCGGGGTCGACGCCGGCCTCGGCGAGGAGGCGGCTGAGCGGATCGGACATGGAGGGATTCTCGGGCTGAACACCCAAGGATCGTGCGCCCAAGCACCGTCAGGCTTCGATGGGAACCCCGCTTCGACCGCGTAAGGGCGCCATCAAGGCGTTACTTCTTCTCCAGCATCAGCTGGCCTTCGTGCTGGACGCGGTCCTTCACCATGCCGGCCATGGCGGCGAGCATGGCGGGCAGCATGACCTCCATCACCACCACCGCGTCCTGGACATCGACCTTTCCGGTGACGGCTTGGCCCATGGCCTTGACGTCGAAGTCCATGCGGTCGCCGGTCCAGCGGGTCTTCAGCGCCTTCGCGGCCGAGGGGCCGATCTGCCCGCCGATCTTTTCGAAGCCTTCGGCGATCCGCCGCCGAGCCTCGTCCCGGCCGAGATGGTGGGGAATTGAAATATGGATCGGTTGGGACATGTCGGCCTCCTGACAGAGGGGAACGAAACGGGGCCGCAAGGGTTCAATTCCCGTGGGGGTTCCGATGCGGGTGCGTCTTTCGTCCATCGCCGTCTTGTCTGGCCTGGCCATCGCCGGCTCGGCTTGGGCCGGCCCGTGCCAGGCGCCCGCCCCGGCCGTCGGCGCCGAGCTGCACGGGCCGGTGCTGCACGTGCTGGACGGACATCGCCTCTGCGTCGCCCTGGGCGCCACGCCGGACCGCTGGGTCGAGGTGTCCTTGGCGGAGACCGGCCTGACCCACGCCTCGGCCGCCGGACCCCGGCCCCGCGGCGCCCTGATGGCCACGGCCTTCGGACAGAACGTCACCTGCAAGGTCATCGGCCACGATGGCGGGACCGCGATCGCCGCCTGCACCCTGGACGGCCAGTCGGTGGACCGGCTGGCGGACCACGCCCACGCGACGGACGCCGGCCAGCTCTGGCGGTAGGTCAATCCCTCTGAGTGTCATCCCGGTTTCGCTGTGCGGAAACCGGGATGACACTCAAGGGTGGGCTACCATTCGTCCCCCGGAGCCCGTGACGAGCGGTAGGCGCATTGGCCGATCGTCCCAGCCGAGCCGCCGGTCATCACAAGGTGGGTTTTCCGGCCGGCTAAGCGGCGCAAGCTTCGGTCCATGACCCAGCTTCCCCTTCGCCTTCTGCTCTGCGCCGGCATCGCCGCCGCGACCCTCCCCGCCCGGGCCGCCGAACCCGGCTGGGCCCACTACGGCGGCGACGCGGGCGGCCAGCGCTATTCGCTCGCCGCTCAGATCAACGTCGCCAATGTGCGCAACCTCAAGCCGGCCTGGACCTATTCGACCGGCGACCTCGCCAGCAAGGGTGCGGCGATGAAGCGGGCGGCGTTCGAGGCCACGCCGATCCTGGCCGCGGGACGGCTCTATCTGTGTTCGCCGTTCAACGAGGCCAGTGCGCTCGATCCGGGGACCGGCAGGCAGGTCTGGCGGTTCGACCCGAAGATCGACCCCGGCCTCAACTATCCGAACAGCTACAACTGCCGCGGTCTGGCCTATTGGCGGAACCCCTCGGCGCCTGCGAACGCGCCCTGCGCCGAGCGGATCTTCATGGCCACCAACGACCGGCGCCTGTTCGCGCTGGACGCCGCGACGGGCAAGCCCTGCGCCGGCTTCGGCCGGAATGGCGCGGTCGACGCGATCCCAGACGTGAAGCTGTCGCGGCCGGGCGGGGCGCAGATCACCTCGCCGCCGGTGGTGGCGGCCGGCGTGGTGGTGGTCGGCTCGTCCATCGACGACAACCAGAAGGTCGAGGAGACCTCGGGCGCGGTTCACGGCTTCGACGCGGTGACCGGGGCGCTGAAGTGGGCTTGGGACCCGCTGGCCGACGCCCGGCCGGCGATCGTCGCGGGCGCGGCCAACGTCTGGGCGCCGATGTCGGTGGACGAGGGTCGCGGCCTGATCTTCCTGCCGACCTCGAGCCCCAGCCCAGACTTCTACGGCGCGCAGCGGCCGGGGAACGACGGCCACGCCAATTCGGTGGTGGCGCTGAAGGCGCGGACCGGCCAGTTCGTCTGGGGTTTCCAGACCACGCACCACGATGTCTGGGACTATGACGTGCCGGCCCAGCCGACGCTCGGCATGGTGACCTACAAGGGGGTGACCGCGCCGGCGGTGATCCAGACCACGAAACAGGGTCTGCTGTTCACGCTGAACCGCGACACCGGCCAGCCGATCATTCCGGTGGTGGAGAAGCCCGTGCCACAGGGCGGCGCCATCGGCGAGAGCCTGTCGCCGACCCAGCCCTTCCCCGTGGCGCCGCGCCAGCTCGCGCCCAACCGCGTGCGGCCGGCCGACGCCTTCGGCCTGACCCCCTGGGACCGCGAAGCCTGCCGGAAGCTGATCGCCGGTGCGCGCAACGACGGCATGTACACCCCGCCCTCGACGCAGGGGACCATCCTCTATCCGTTCACCGGCGGCGGCTCGAACTGGGGCGGGATCGCCTATGACCCAGGCCTGGGGGTGGTGTTCGCCAACACCTCGGCGGCGATCCACAAGGTGACCCTGATCCCGCAGGATCGGTTCAAGGCCGAGCAGGCGGCGCATCCCGACACCGAGATCAGCCCGAACCAGGGCGCGCGCTACGCGATGAAGCGCGAGCTGCTGCGCTCGCCGCTCGGCCTGCCGTGCAATCCGCCGCCGTGGGGCGAGCTGACCGCGGTCGACATGCACGACGGCCATGTGATGTGGACCGTGCCGCTGGGCACGACGGAAGACCTGGCGCCCGGTTCGCAGCTGGTGCTGAAGGGGGCCGGCACGCCCAATTTCGGCGGGCCGATCGTCACCGCCGGCGGCCTGGTCTTCATCGGCGCGGCCATGGACAACTATCTGCGGGCCTTCGAGGCGCGGACCGGCAGGGAGCTGTGGCGCGGCCGCCTGCCGGCGGGCGGCCAGGCGACGCCAATGACCTATGTGTGGAAGGGCAGGCAGTACGTGGTGATCGCCGCCGGCGGCCACGCCAAGTCGAGCACCAAGCGCGGCGATCAGGTCGTGGCGTTCGCCCTGCCGTAAGACGGGAACCACGAAAAGCACGAACGAGATTTCGGCTTGGCGAGCTCGTGAACTGGTAGGTGACGCTTCGCGCGGTGAAGTTGCAGCGCGTTCTTGTTTTTCGTGTTTTTCGTGGTCCCTCTTCCCTTGGCTCCGCTTAGCGGCAATCTGGGGCGATGAACTTCAATTCGCTCACCGTGCGTATCCTCGTCGGCCTGGTCGCGGGCCTCGTGCTGGGGGCGCTATTGCCGGGCTGGCGCGTCGCGGCGTTGGACCAGATCGTCGCCGGGGCCGAAGCGATCGGCGGGGTCTGGCTCGACGCGCTGCGGATGACGATCATACCCCTGGTCTTCTCGCTGCTGGTCATCGGGGTCGCCCAGGCGGCGGGCTCGGTGAAGGGTGGCGGTCTGGCCGCGCGCACCCTGGTGGTGTTCGGGATCATGCTGTTGGTCTCGACCACGATCGCGGCGCTGGCGACGCCGGCCCTGCTCGACATCTGGCCCGCGCCCAAGGCGGCCGCGGAGGCGCTGCGGGCTTCGGCCAGCGGCCAGGCCTCGCAGATCCCACCCTCCCCGCCCTTGGCGGAGTGGCTGAAGTCGTTCGTGCCGGCCAATCCGATCAAGGCGGCCGCCGACGGAGCGATGGCGGGGATCGTTTTCTTCGCCCTGGTGTTCGGCCTGGCGGTGATCCGCCTCGGCGAGGCCCGGCGCGCCGCCCTGCTCGGCTTCTTCGACGCGGTGCAGGCGGCGATGATGGTGATCGTCGACTGGGTGCTGCAGGTCGCGCCGCTCGGCGTGTTCCTGCTCGCGGTGGTGGTCGGGGCGCGGACCGGCTTCGGCGCGGTGGGGGTGCTCGGCCAGTACGTGGTCGTGGTCTCGATCATGTGCCTGATGGCCGGGGTGCTCGGCCTGCTGATGGCGATCTTCGGCGGGCGCGTGGGGCCGGGGCGGCTGTTCGGCGCCCTGATCCCCGTGGAGGCCATGGCGATCTCGACCCAGTCGTCGCTCGCCTCGCTGCCCGTGATGCTGGAGGCGACCGAGAAGCTCGGCGTGCCGCAGCGGGTGCGCGGCCTGGTGCTGCCGATGGCGGTGGCGCTGTTCCGGATCACCAGCCCGGCGGGCAACATCGCCGTGGTGATCTATGTGGCCCACGTCTACGGCGTGCACCTCGATCCGGCGCGGATGGCGATCGGCATCCTGGTGGCGGCCATGGTCAGCCTGGCGGCGGTGGGGGTGGCGAGCTCGATCACCTTCTTCACCACCCTGGCGCCGATCTCGATGGCCATGGGCGTGCCGATGGACCTGCTGCCGCTGCTGCTGGCGGTGGAGACCCTGCCGGACTTCTCGCGCACCATCGGCAATGTGACCGGCGACGTCGGCGTCACCGCCTGGGCCGCGCGCTGGGGCAAGAAGGGCGAGGCCGAGGTGGCGGAGGCGGGGTAGTCAGCCGCGGCGCTTGCGCTTCAGCGCCACATAGAGCGCGCCCTCGCCACCATGACGACGGTGGGATTCGGCGACGCCGGCGACGATCTCGCGCAGGTGCGGGGCGGCCAGCCACTCCGGGGTCAGGCGGCGCAGGACACCGTCGCCGCGCAGGCCCTTGCCGGTGATCACCAGGACGGCGCGGTCGCCGGCGTTCCAGCATTCCAGCACGAAGCGCTCCAGCGCCACGCGGGCCTGGTCCTGGCCAAGGCCGTGCAGGTCGATGTGCGAGCCGATCGGGTCGCGCTCGCGGGCGATCCGGCGATGGCGGCGGGGCTCGATGGCGTCGGCGGCGTTGCGCGGCGGGGCCGGGGCGGCGCGTTGCGGCGGCGGGATGCGCGCGGCCGGCGCCTGGGGGTCGATGGTCGAGGCGGGCATCTCTTCCGTCGCCTTCGGCACAGCCCGGCCGGGAAACGGATGTACGGTGGAGGCGACCAGGCCCCAGAGCTTCAACTCGTCCGGTCGGATCGGCCGCTTCACGGACGCGGAACCAGGCGGTGCATGCGAAGGGTGTGGCGGACTCGGCCCGCCTCGGCTCCAGCGGCCGCGCCCTGGCCGAGATAGAGGTCGGCGCGGATGTCGCCCTTGATCGCCCCGCCGGTGTCGAGCGCGGTGACCACGCGCCGATAGGTCGGGAAGGCGCCGTTGAGGATCGGGGCCGTTCCGTCGATCCAGAAGAGCTCGCCGGAGGTGTGGCGGCTAAGATCGACGGCGATGGCGCGGCCGGCCGGCAGGGGCAGGCCCGCTGCGCCGATCGGCGGCAGACCGTCGTCCGGCGTCAGGCGGAAGAAGGCGTAGCGCGGATTGAGCCGCATGATCGCGTCGGCGTCCGGCCCACGATGGGCGGCGAGCCAGGCGCGGATCGCCTCGCCGGAGGTGTCGTTCGCCGCGAGCAAGCCTCTGTCGCGCATGGGATTGGCGATCCCGACGAAGGTCTGGCCGTTGTTGGCGGCATAGAGCGCCTTCTGCCGCTTGCCGGTCTCGAAGGTCAGAACGCCGGAGCCCTGGATTTGCAGGAAGAACAGGTCCTCGGGCCGCATCCAGGCGAGCGGGACACCGGCGCCCTGGGTCTCGATCCAGGTGCGGTCGGGATAGGGGCCGAGCGAGCCGTCGGGGGCTCTGCGCAACACGTCCTTCCCCGAAGCGCCGCCGAGCACGAGGTCGGTGGGCTTGCCGCGGACCGGCATCGAGAACTCGGCGTCGGGCTTCGAGCGGGCCGGATACTCCGGGGCGAAATAGGCGGTGAGCACGCCCTCGCCGGCCAGGGCCTCGGGGCGGAAATTGTCCTCGAAGAAGGCGCGGGCCTCGGGCTCGCCCAGCAGGTCGACGCTCAGCGCGCGACGGCAGACCACCGCCATGGCCGGGTCACGCGCCGAGCCACAGGTGGCGCGGAAGGCGTCGAAGGCCGCGACGTGGTCCTCCAGCACCCAGCCCGGCAGGTCGGCGAAGCCCTCGGGCCGGGGCTGGACGGGCGGCGGTCGCGCCGGCGGCGGTCGCCAGGGTTCCGGATAGGGCGCGGGCCCGTGCGGCGGCGGCGCGCTGGCGCAGGCCGACAGCGCGGCGAGCGCCGCAAAGACAGCGATCGTGCGGAGAAGCCTCACGCCTCGGCGGCGTCGACGTGGACCAGGGTCCAGTTGGGGTCGCGGCTCTTGAGGTTGCGCTCGAAGGTCCAGAGCTCGGCAGTGCGGCGATCGTCGACGCCCTCGCCTTCCGGGCCCTTGGTGCGGCTGCGGAACTCGGCCAAGAAACGGACGGTCATGCGGGCGAGGTCGCCCTCGAGTTCGGCCTTGTCGAGGTCGGCGCGGGGGGCGTGCAGGAATTCGACGCTCTCTGTGCGGCCGGCGGCCTCGCGCGCGGCGATTTCCCCGTCGAAGGCCTTCATCACCGGCGGCGAGAGCAGGTTGGCGAGCGCCGCGCGATCGCCGCTGGCGAAGGCGCGCACGATGGTTTCATAGGCGCTGCGGGCTCCGGTGAGGAACCTTGGAAGATCGAAGCCTGGGTCGCGCGCCTTCACGGCCGCCAGGCCCGACAGCGACACGCCGCCGCCCGCCAGGTCGTCGAGGGCGGGTTCAGGCCGCGCGAGCGGCGCGGGCTGGGCGCCGGCCGCGGCGTTGTCTTCGGGCTGTCGGCCCACACGCCGGCCGAGCACCGAATAGAGCTGGAACAGCACGACGGCGGCGAGAGCGGCGAAGATGATGAGCTGAAGAACCACGGGGCAGGACGTTTCGGATCAGGGGACCTTGAATATAGGACGAATGGACGCCGGCGTCAGGGGCGACATTGCATCGGAAAGGGGGCCATGTTAGCAGCGCCGGCCTTCAATGGGACGTGAATGCGCGTCTCCCGATCCAGACGGAACTCCGAACATCATGAGCGAATCCGACCAGCAAGCGGTTCCCGGCGGCAATGGCGCCGGCCCGGTCGAGCCCGGCATCCGCGTGCTCGCCCAGTTCATTCGCGACCTGTCGTTCGAGAATCCCCGCGCGCCCGACGTGCTGCGCTCCGCCGGCGTCCAGCCGCAGATCGACATGGGCGTCGAGATGAACGCCCGCGGCCGCGACGACGGCCTGTTCGAGGTCGACATCAAACTGTCGGCCCGCGCCAGCCGCGAGGACGGCCCGGTCTTCTTCGTCGAGTTGCTGTATGGCGGCCTGTTCGCCATCGAGGGCGTGCCGGCCGAGGAGATGGAGCCGGTGCTGCTGGTCGAGTGCCCGCGCTTCCTATTCCCGTTCGCCCGCCGGATCATCGGCGACGTGACCACCGACGGCGGCTTCCCGCCCTTCCTGCTCGACCCGATCGACTTCGCCGGCGTCTATGCGGCCCGCAAGGCGCAGGCCGAAGGAAGCGGCGTGGTGGTCGGCAACGCGTAAGGCTTCCACCCTCCTTTGAAAGGGGGGTCAGAATCCGTGTTTCTTCCAGAGCGTGTCGTCCTTCACCACCTCGGTGATGAAGGCGGCATGGGCGGCGCGTTCGGCCTCGGTCGAGCGCGGCGCGAGCGGGCGTGGCCGGACGCCATAGGCGTTCTCGCGCGCTTCGCCGAGCACCGGGGCGGCGACCGCGGCGGTGAGTTCGAGCCGACGTTCGCGGCCGCCCTTCAGCTCCAGATACACCGCCGCCAACAGACGGGCGTCGATCAAGGCGCCGTGCTTCTCGCGATCGGCCAGCGAGATCTTGAACCGCTTGCAGAGCGCGTCGAGGGAATTGTGCATCCCCGGGAAGCGCTGGCGGGCCAGCGCCAGGGTGTCGATCCAGCGATGTTCGGGCACCTCGGCCAGGCCGATGGCGTTGAGTTCCCAATTGACGAAGGCGCGGTCGAAATTGGCGTTGTGGGCGATGATCGGCGCCTCGCCGATGAAGGACAGGAAGTCGTGCGCGACCTGCTGGTCGGCGAACTTCGGCTTGCCCCGCAGGAAGGCGGCGGACAGGCCGTGCACGCGCTCGGCGTCCGGCGGCATGTCGCGTTCCGGATCGATGTAGACGTGGAAGCTGCGGCCGGTCGGGATGAAGTCCTCGATCTCCAGCGCCGCCAGTTCGACCAGGCGGTGCCCGAGATGCGGCTCGAAGCCGGTGGTCTCGGTGTCGAGGACGATCTCGCGGGCCATGGGCTTTTCAATGGCGCGCTTTGGGCGGCCGGGCAATGGCGCGGAGGGTCGCGCCCACAGGTCCTCCCCCGTTGGGGGAGGTGGATCGCGCTAACAGCGCGAGACGGAGGGGGTTGAAGCCCAACAACCTCTCTGCACCGACCCCCTCCGTCAGTCGCGGCTCGCGACTGACACCTCCCCCAACGGGGGAGGACCTCAGGCCTTTGCGGGACGGCGGATGGGGTCGCGCATCACCGCGATGATCTCCTCGACCTGCTCGCGGGCGGCCTCCAGGCCGCGGCCGGTGTCGACCACGAAGTGGGCGCGGGCGCGCTTCTCGGCGTCGGCCATCTGGCGGGCGAGGATGGCGTCGAGGCGATCGGGCGTCATGCCCGGGCGGGCCAGGACCCGCTCGCGCTGTTGGTCGGCGGGGGCGGAGACGACCACAACGGCGTCCATGGTCATGTGGCCGCCGGTCTCGAACAACAGGGGAATGTCGAGCACCACCATGTCGGCGTTCGACGCCCGGGCGCGTTCGTAGAAGGCGACGCGATCCTTACCGAGCAGGGGGTGGACCACCGAATTCAGTTTGGCCATGGCCGCGTCGTCGCCGAGCACCCGCTGGCGCAGGGCCTCGCGGTCGACCGCGCCGTCCTTGGTGACGCCTGGAAAGGCCGCCTCGAGCGGGGCCACGGCCGCGCCGCCTTCGAGATAGAGGTCGGCGACGGCGGCGTCGGCGTCATAGACCGGGATTCCCGCCTCACGGAACATGGCCGCGGTGGTCGACTTGCCCATGCCGATGGAGCCGGTGAGGCCGATATTGAGCATCTCAGAGTCCCAAGGTCTGGATCGCCAGGGCGCGCACGTCGACCTCGCCAGGCGGGAGCTGGCCGAAAAAGGCCTCGAAGGAGGGGATGGCCTGACCGACCAGCATGGCGAGGCCGTCGACGGTCTTACGCCCCGCCGCATCGGCCGCCTGCAGGAACGGCGTGCGCAGCGGCTTGTAGGTCATGTCCATCACCACGCAGGCGGCGGGTGTCGCCTCGAACGGCACATCGAGGCTATCGCCGGAGAGGCCGGCGGAGGTGGTGTTGATCACGGCGTTCGCGCCGGCCAGGGCCGTGGCGACCTCGGTCAGGCCGAAGGCGCGCGCGCCGAACCGGCCGGCGAGCGCCTCGGCGCGGGTGCGGGTGCGATTGACGATGCGGATCTCGGGGCAGCCGGCCTCGGCGAAGGCCGCCGCGGCCCCCTGGGCCCCGCCCCCGGCGCCGAGCAGGACCACCGGCCCGGCCTGGGGATCGAAGCCCGGCGCCTGTTCGGCGAAGGCGGCGAGCAGGCCGAGGCCATCGGTGTTGTCGGCGAGGATCTGTCCGTCAGCCTTGAAGACCAGGAGGTTGGCGGCGCCGGCCGCGGCGGCGCGGGACGAGACCTGGTCCGCGGCGTCGAGCGCCAGGAGCTTGAACGGCAGGGTCACGTTGAGGCCGCGCACCGAGCCGCCACGCAGCCCGGCGACCAGGCTGGGAAAGCCGGCCTCGGTGACCGCGAAGGGGACGTAGACCGCGTCGAGCCCAGCCGCGGCGATCCAGGCGTTGTGCAGCACCGGGCTCATGGAGTGGGCGATCGGCTGGCCGACCACCCCGGCCACCAGTGACTTGCCGCTGAGGTTCACGAGGCGACCGCCCCATGGCGGCGCAGCAGGTCGAGCAGGCCGAGCAGGGGCAGGCCGAGGATCGCGAAATAATCGCCCTCGATCTTCGCGAACAACTGCGCGCCGGGACCCTCCAGGCGGTAGCAGCCGACCGAGCCCAGCGCCGCCTCGCCTTCCGTGGCGAGGTAGTCTTCCAGGAAGGTGTCGGAGAAATCGCGCATGGTCAGGGTCGCCGAGACAATCTCGCGCCAGATCGGGGCCCCATCCTTGGCGACCACCACGGCGGAGTGGAGCTTGTGCGGCTTTCCGCGCAGGAGCCGGAGCCGTCCACGGGCCGCCTCGACGGTCTCGGCCTTGTCGTAGAGTGCGCCTTCGAATTCCAGGGTCTGGTCAGCGCCGATCACGAAGCCCGGCCGCTTGGCGGAGATCTTCACCGCCTTCAGCTCGGCGAGCGCGTCGGCGATCTCGCGCGCCCCGGCCCCCTCGGCCAGCAGGGCGGTCTTGACCGCATCCTCATCGACGCCCGAGACAGCTATCTCGAACGGTATCGCGGCGCCGCGCAGGACGGCGGTGCGGGCCGCACTTTTGGAAGCCAGGATGATCGGCGCCGCG
This sequence comes from uncultured Phenylobacterium sp., assembly GCA_945952355.1. Taxonomy (GTDB): domain Bacteria; phylum Pseudomonadota; class Alphaproteobacteria; order Caulobacterales; family Caulobacteraceae; genus Phenylobacterium. The sequence continues at coordinate 19,326 of CAMFIW010000002.1, forward strand.
TTCGTTTCAGCACTCATCCCAGGACCTCCACCTGACCGTGGCCGCCGTGCAGCAGGTTCAGCACCGCGGCGGCCGTCTCCTCGACGCTGCGGCGGGTGACGTCGATCACCGGCCAACCCTGGCGTTCGTAGAGCCGGCGGGCCTGGACGATCTCGTCACGGACCGCATCGACGTCGGTATAAGACGAGGCGCGGTCTTCCTTCAGCGAGAGCAGCCGATTGCGGCGGATCTGGATCAGCCGGTCGGGCGAAACCGTCAGGCCGACGATCAGGGCGTTCTTCAGGTGGTGCAGCTTGTCCGGGATCGGCCGCCCCGGGACCAGCGGCACATTGGCGGCGCGCACGCCCCGGTGGGCGAGATAGATGCAGGTCGGGGTCTTGGACGTCCGGGAGACGCCGACCAGCACGACGTCGGCCTGGTCGAGATCTTGGCCGCCCTGGCCGTCGTCATGGCCGATCGCGTAGTTCAGCGCGTCCATGCGGTTGAAGTAGTCGTTGTCGAGATTGTGCTGGGCGCCGACGCGGCGCGAGATCGAGGCGCCCAGATAGCGCGACAGCGACGAGACCAGCGGATCGAGTGCGGCGATGCAGGTCATGTCGAGCCGCCGGCACCCTTCTTCCAGGGCCGAGCGGAGCTGATCGTCGACGATGGTGTGGATCACCACGCCCGGGGCGGCTTCGATGTCGGTGAGCGCGCGTTCGAGCTGCCGGGGCGAGCGGACCAAGGCGTAGATGTGCTCGATCGGCAGGACATTGTCGAACCGGGCGCAGACGGCGCGGGCCATGGCGTTCAGGGTCTCGCCGGTGGAGTCCGAGACCAGGTGCACATGGAAATAGGTGGCGAAGCGCGATGCGGCGGTGGTCATTCGGGCTCGGTGAGGTGCGACGAAAGATTCCTGGGGAGAAATCCCGCATCCGCGGCGGGCCGCGGGACAGCCGGGATGAATCGCTGGCTTTGCGCGGCGCCCGTCCACCCGCCCGCCGCAAGGCCAAGGCTGTTCATAAGGCTTAAGGAAGGGTTAAGGGGAGGGTCGGCTCCATACGCGCCCGGCGCCCGCGGAGGTTAACGAAAGGTTAAACCTTACCAAGGCGTTAATCGTAATCCCCGGGACTCACAGGGTCCGGATTCTGATGGGTCGAAACCCGTCGAAGCCTTGGGGAGCAAGGGTTTGCGAGGGATAGATCGGCCGGTTTCACCCCCAGGATCGACAGGCCAACCTCTACCCCTTCCATTCAGAATCTTAATTTTAGAAAGGAAGAGGGCTGACCGGGATCAAGCCGAGGCTTGAGCGCGAGAGGGGAAGGCGGTTTAAGGGCCGCCATGTCGGAGCCTTCCAAGCCGCGCCTCCTGCGCGCCCTCGCCGGTGAGACCCTGGATCGTCCGCCCGTCTGGTTCATGCGCCAGGCGGGACGGTCCCTGCCGGAGTATCGCGAGTTGCGCACCCGGGCGCAGGACTTCATCTCGTTCTGCCACGACCCGGAAATGGCGGCCGAAGCGACCTTGCAGCCGATGCGCCGCTTTCCGCTGGATGCCGCCATCGTCTTCGCCGACATCCTGCTGATCCCCCGTGCGCTCGGCCAGAAAGTCTGGTTCGAAACCGGCGAGGGCCCACGGCTCGGTCCGTTGCCGCCCATCGAAGCCCTCGCGGACCAGGTCGAAGCCTCCACCGACCGTCTGGCCGACATCGGCGAGACCCTCAAGATCGTTCGGGGAAAGCTCGAGCCCGAGCGCGCCCTGATCGGCTTCGCCGGCGCGCCCTGGACCGTGGCGACCTACATGCTGGAAGGCCGGGGCTCGGATCGCTCGGCGGCGCGGACCTATGCCTACCAGCATCCAGAGGACCTCGACGCCCTGCTGGACGTGCTGGTCGAGGCGACGGCGCGCTATCTTGTCATGCAGGCGAATTCTGGCGCCCAGGTGCTCAAGCTCTTCGAGAGCTGGGCCGAACACCTAGCCGAGGACATGTTCGAGCGGATCGTTATCAAGCCGCACACCGCCATCATCGAGAAGGTGCGCGCGGCCGGGATCGACACGCCGTTCATAGGCTTCCCGCGCGGCGCCGGCGCCCTGGTCGAGACCTATGCGGCCCGCGTGCCGGTGGAGGCCGTGGCCCTGGACACCCAGGCTTCGGCGGTGATGGGTCAGCGGATTCAGGACGGCGGCAAGACCATACAGGGGGCGCTGGACAATCTCCTGCTTCGCGCCGGCGGATCGGCCCTGGATGCGCGGATCGACGGCCTGATCGCCCAGTGGAACGACGGCCCCTACATCTTCAATCTCGGCCATGGGGTGCTTCCCGACACACCGGTCGAGCATATCGAGCGTGCGATCCGCCGGGTGACGGGGACATGATGAGGGACGCCACCCGTTCCGCCTCTCCGCCGCGGGAGCGGGGATGAGCAAGGTCGCCGTCGTGCTGTTCAACCTGGGTGGTCCGGACGGGCCTGCGGCCGTGCGGCCGTTTCTGTTCAACCTGTTCAAGGACCCGGCGATCATCACCCTGCCGGCGATCGCCCGCTATCCGCTGGCGGCATTGATATCGACGACCCGGGAAAGGACCGCCCAGGCCAACTATGCGATCATGGGCGGCGGCTCGCCCCTGCTGCCAGAGACCCGAAAGCAGGCGCAAGCGCTGCAGGCTAGGCTGAACGCCGAACGACCTGGAGACGAGACGCGGGTGTTCATCGCCATGCGCTACTGGAAGCCCTTCGCATATGAGACCGCGCGCGAAGTGGCCGCTTTCTCGCCCGACGAGGTCGTGTTGCTGCCGCTCTATCCGCAGTACTCGACCACGACGTCCGCCTCGTCGCTGAAGGCGTGGGGCGAGGCCTATGCGGGACCAGGGCGGACGCGGACGGTCTGCTGCTATCCGACGGCGAACGGCTTGGTCGAGGCCCACGCGGCGGCGATCCGCGCCACCTGGGAGGCGGCCGGCAAGCCCGCCAACGTGCGGTTGCTGTTCTCGGCGCACGGCCTGCCGGAGAAGATCGTCACCGAAGGTGATCCTTACCAGGCTCAGGTGGAGGCCGGTGCGGCGGCGATCGCCGCGCGGCTGCCGGAACTGGCCGACTGGAGGGTCTGCTATCAGAGCCGGGTCGGACGGCTGAAATGGCTGGAGCCGTCCACCGATGCGGAGATCCGCCGGGCCGGTGCGGAGGGCAAGGGCGTGATGGTCGTGCCGGTCGCCTTCGTTTCCGAACATGTCGAGACCCTGGTCGAGCTCGATCACGAATATGCGCACCTGGCGCGGGAAACCGGCTGCGCGCCCTATCTGAGGGTTCCGGCCCTGGGCGTGGACGCGGCGTTCATCGACACCCTGGCCAAGGCGGCCCAAGCTGCGCTTTCACGTGAGTCGGCGGTGGGACCGGACAGCGCGTGGCTTTGTCCGGCGGGGCACGCCAAATGCGCCAAGCGGACGGCCGAGCGCGCGAACTGATCCGGGAGGGGACGAGCCTATGCAATGGTACGATCTGGTCCGCGGCCTGCATATCCTCGCGGTCATCGCCTGGATGGCCGGGATCATGTATCTGCCCCGGCTCTTCGCCTATCACGCCGACGCCGTTCCGGGGTCGGAGATGGACAAGACATTCCAGACCATGGAGCTGAAGCTCTATCGGATCATCATGGGGCCAGCGATGATCGTGGCCTTCCTTCTGGGTTTGACCTTGATCTGGCTCGACGGCTCGGCCCGGCTCGGCTGGGGCTTCCTGTTGAAGCCGTGGATGATCACCAAGCTGATCGGGGTTGTATTCATGATCGGCTGGCACCATTTCCTGGGCGCGGCCCGCAAGCGTTTCGTCGCCGGGACCAACACCCGATCGGCCCGATTCTGGAAGATGACCAACGAGCTGCCGTTCCTGGCGGCGATCGTCATGGTGATCGCGGTCACCACGGAATTCGGAAGCTAGGTTCGTTTCCGGGGCGCGAACGACGGGACGACGAACGCGCTAGACCACCACGTCGACCCGGGTCCCCTGCCCCCGCGACTTGGCGCGATGAACCTGGGCGTTGACGGCCGCGAGATCGGCAGTCTGTCGGGCGCGCTCGATCGCCGCCTTTGTGACGTCCGGCTGGCCGCGATTGGGCGGCGTGAAGGTCGCGTGGTTGGTGATGGCGGCGGGTTGCTGCGGCATGCAGAACCTCCAATCCTGTGGTTCCGTCTCTACTCCTAGCCGATCGCGTTTAACTCCTCGTTAGGACTTGCCCTTAAGCGGCATTCACCGTGTGTGGCTTGACCCGAAGCGCCGCATGTGGTTCCGCTGACCCACACGTGACGTCTTCGGACGGCACGCCCGCCTTATTCCGGCGCCGCGCGCTCCCGCGAGAGCCGCCAGTGGCCCGGCCCCAAGAACAATCCGGCGATTTTCCCTTCTGGAAGGTCGCCTTGAACCGAATCCCGCGCCGCTCCACGCCCGAGAACCGTCTCTGGCGCCGGGCGACGCCGTACGAGAGTAAGACCATGCAAGACGAAACCCCTGTCGAGGTGACCGACGCCGCCGAGGAGGCCGCGACGGACACCGTCCTGGAAGCCGCCGCCGAGGCCGCTATCGAGGCCCAGGTCGAGGACGCGGCCGATGCCGCCGAAGCCGAAGACGACGAACCCTCGGAAGTGGCCGCGGCGATCGCGGCCATGGGGCTCACCCAGATGAGCCTGCAGGAGCTGAAGGACAAGTCGCCCGCCGACCTGCTCAGCTTCGCCGAGACGCTGGAGATCGAGAACGCGAACTCCATGCGCAAGCAGGACATGATGTTCGCGATCCTGAAGACCCTCGCCGAGGAAGGCGTGGAGATCTCGGGCAGCGGCACCCTGGAAGTGGTGCAGGACGGCTTCGGCTTCCTGCGCAGCCCCGAGGCCAACTACCTGCCCGGTCCGGACGACATCTATGTCAGCCCCTCGCAGATCCGGAAGTTCGGCCTGCGCACCGGCGACACCGTGGTCGGCGCGGTCCGCGCGCCGCGTGAGGGCGAGCGTTACTTCGCCCTGGTCAGCGTCGGCCAGATCAACTTCGAGGCGCCCGAGAACGTCCGGCACAAGGTGCTGTTCGACAACCTGACGCCGCTCTACCCCGACCAGCGCCTGCGGATGGAGATCGACGATCCCACCTTGAAGGACCGCTCCGGCCGGGTGATCGACATCGTCGCCCCACTGGGCAAGGGCCAGCGCTGCCTGATCACCGCCCCGCCCCGCGTCGGCAAGACGGTGATGCTGCAGAACATCGCCAAGTCGATCGAGACCAACCACCCGGAGTGCTACCTGATCGTCCTTTTGATCGACGAGCGCCCGGAAGAAGTGACCGACATGCGCCGCACCGTGCGGGGCGAGGTCGTGTCCTCGACCTTCGACGAGCCGGCGACCCGCCACGTGCAGGTGGCCGAGATGGTGATCGAAAAGGCCAAGCGCCTGGTCGAGCACAAGCGCGACGTCGTCATCCTGCTGGACTCGGTGACCCGCCTGGGCCGCGCCTACAACACCGTGGTGCCGTCGTCGGGCAAGGTGCTGACCGGCGGTGTCGACGCCAACGCCCTGCAG
>CAMFIW010000003.1 GCA_945952355.1 uncultured Phenylobacterium sp.
CTGGAGCCGGGCGCCAAGGCTTATCGCAAACTGGCGCGGCTGGCGGCGGACATCCCCTACCCGTTCCTGCTGCTGCTGGTGAGCGGCGGCCATTGCCAGCTGCTGGCCGTCGAGGGCGTCGGCGCCTGCAAGCGGCTGGGCTCGACCATCGACGACGCGGCCGGCGAAGCCTTCGACAAGATCGCCAAGATGCTGGCCCTGCCCTATCCCGGCGGCCCGGCCCTGGAGAAGCTGGCGGAGGGTGGAAACCCAGAGGCCTTCGCCCTGCCCCGCGCCCTGCTGGGCCGCAAGGATTTCGACTTCTCGTTCTCGGGCCTGAAGACCGCCGCCGCCCGGCTGGCCGAGGGCGTGACCGACGAGACGGGCCGCCGCGACCTCGCCGCCGCCGTCCAGGCCGCCATCGCCCGCCAGCTTTCCGAACGCACCGACCGCGCCATGGCCGCCTATGCCCAGACCTATGGGAGCCAGGGCCTGAGGTTCGTGGTCGCCGGCGGGGTCGCGGCTAACAAGGCGGTGCGGGCGAAGCTGATGGAAACCGCGACCGCGCATGGCTTCTCGTTCGACGCCCCGCCGCTGGCCTACTGCACCGACAACGCCGCGATGATCGCCCTGGCCGGGGCCGAGCGGCTGGCGCTGGGCCTGACCGATCCGCTGGACGCCGCGGCCCGGCCGCGCTGGCCGCTGGACGCCGCCGCGGCGGCCGCCAACCCCACCCACCTCGCCGGACGAAAGGGCGCCAAGGCATGAAGACCGCAGGCGTCATCGGCGCGGGCGCCTGGGGCACGGCGCTGGCCCTGGTCTGCGCCCGGGCCGGGCTCGCGACCCGGCTGTGGGTGCGCGAGCCGGAGATATTGGAGGCGATCAGGAGGGGTCGGGAGAATTCCACTTTCCTGCCGAAGGTGAAGATCGACGACGCCGTAGAGGCGACCGGCGACCTGGCGGACCTGGCCGGTTGCGACCTGGTGTTGAACGTGACGCCGGCACAATATCTGAGGTCGAGCCTGCAAGCCTTTGCGCCGTATGCGCGCGAGGGCCTGCCGGTCCTGCTGTGCTCCAAGGGCGTGGAGCAGGGCTCGCTGAAGCTGATGACCGAGGTGCTGGCCGAGGCCATGCCGCAGGCCTGCCCGGCCGTGCTGTCGGGACCGTCCTTCGCCGGCGAGGTGGCGCGCGGCCTGCCGACCGCCGTGACCCTGGCCTGCCCCAACGAGGCGGTCGGCCGGCAGATTTCCGAGGCGATCGCCACCCCGACCTTCCGGCCCTACTGGGTGACCGACATGGTGGGCGCCGAGGTCGGCGGGGCGGTGAAGAACGTGCTGGCCATCGCCTGCGGCATCGTCGAGGGCCGCGGCCTGGGCCGCAGCGCCCACGCCGCCCTGATCACCCGCGGCTTCGCCGAGCTGACCCGGCTGGCCGAGGCCCTGGGCGGCCAGGCCGAGACGGTGGCCGGCCTCTGCGGGCTGGGCGACCTGGTGCTGACCTGCTCCAGCCCGCAGTCGCGGAACATGAGCGTCGGCCTGGCGCTGGGCGGCGGCCAGACCCTGGACCAGGCCCTGGCCGGCAAGGTCTCTGTGGCGGAAGGCGTCGCCTCCGCGCCGGCCGTGCGCCAGCTCGCCGCCAAGGTGGGCGTCGAGATGCCGATCTGCACGGCGGTCGCCGCGATCCTGGCCGGCGAGGCCGACGTCGACGCCGCCATCGCCGGCCTGCTGTCCCGTCCCCTCAAGCCCGAAAGCCTCTAAGGAAGTCTCATGGCCCTCTATGTCCTGGTCTGCCACGACAAGCCCAATTCGCTGGACCTGCGGATGGCCAACCGCGAGGCGCACCTCGCCTATGCGCGGGCCAACCTGGCCAAGGTGAAGCTGGGCGGGCCGCTGCTGGACGCCAAGGGCGACATGGCCGGTTCGATGCTGATCTTCGACGTGGACGACATCGCCGAGGTCCAGGCCTTCACCGACAACGACCCCTATTCGACCGCCGGCCTGTTCAGCCGCGTCGAGATCCTGCCGTTCAAGGCGACGCTGGGCGGCTTCGGTTGAACCGGGAGGATCCCGACAATCCGGCGCGGCCGCCGGCCGGGACGATGCTTTGCGCCCTGGCCGAGCTGCCGGAACGCGGGGCCAAGGGCTTCCGCTTCCGCGTCGAGCGCTTCCTGTTCGCGGGCTTCGTGGTGCGCCAGGGCGCCGAGGTGCGCGGCTATGTCGACAGTTGTCCGCACAACGGCTGGCCGCTGGCGGTGATGGACGACCGCTACCTGACCCGCGAGGGCGACCGCATCATCTGCGCGGCGCACGGGGCGGTGTTCACGCCGCTGGACGGGGTTTGCGTCGGCGGGCCGTGCGGGGGAGATCGGCTGACGGCGTGGCCGGTGGCGGTGCTGGGCGGGGACGTGGTGACGGCCTGAAGGTCCTCCCCCGTTGGGGGAGGACCTGGGACTACTCCGCCGCCTTCAGCCCCGGCGCTTGCTCGTTCGAGAAATCGGCGACATCCGCGAGCAAGCTCTCGGCCGCCTGCTTGACCAGTTCGCCGCCCTTTTCCGGGGTGGCCTGGGCCGGGTCGGAGCCCATGCGGCCGTCGGGATAGCGGGCGCGGAAGTCGACGGACTCGCGGATCGGGCCGGTGGGCGCGATCTGGGGCGCGTAGTTGGCCGACTTGATGCTGTCGGGATAGCCCCACTGGGTGACGGCGATCTCGGACGGGGTGGCGTGGCTGCCGTGGCCGGTGGGGAACTGGCGATTGGCCAGGCCCATCACGCCCCTCAGGTCCCACCAGTTCTTGAGCTTGAGCGAGAAGTTGCGCGGCCGGCCCATATAGCTGGCCTCGGCATAGAGCTCGGAGAAGGCGGCCTCGATGGTGGCGACATTGCCGCCGTGGCCGTTCAGGAAATAGATCTTGTCGAAGCCGTGGCCCGCCAGCGAGCGGACCCAGTCGCCGATCGCCAGGATGAAGGTGGACGGACGCAGGCTGACCGTGCCCGGGAAGCCGAGATGGTGCTGCGCCATACCGACATTGAAGGTCGGGCCGACCAGGATGTCGCCCTGGCGTTGGGCCTCGTGGGCGATGATCTCCGGGCAGAGCCAGTCGGTGCCCAGCAGGCCCGTCGGGCCATGCTGTTCGTTGGAGCCGATCGGTATGACCACGGTCTTCGAACGCTTCAGGAAATCCTCGACCTCGGCCCAGGTGGACAGGTGCAGCAGCATGGAAGCGTCTCCGTCGGCGGCCACAAGCCGCGCAAGAACAAGGCCCTAAGCTAGGCGGGCTGGGCCTGACGGGAAAGAGCCAGATAGCCGAGGATCGCCCAGGAGAGACGTTTCGCCAGGTCGTCGGTCGTTCCCCGCTCGACGGCGCCGTCGATGAGCCCGCGCGATAGGTGCAGGATGTCCAGCGCCGCCGCCTCGCCGCCGAGATGGCGGTCGGACAGGAATTTGGCGATCGCCTGGACGGTGCGACCGGCCGCCGCCTGGGCCTCGGTCAGACCGAGCCTCTGCTCCTCCATGTCGAGAATGCGGGCCAGGCGGGTATGGCGGGTCTGATGGTCGACGGCGACCCGGGCCAGCCGGGCGACGGCGCTGGGCGTACCGAGGTCGCCGATTTCGCCGAGCGCCGCGCCGAGGGCGGCGTCGAAGGCCTCGGCCTCCCGCTCGGCCAACGCCGCCAGGATGGCCTCCTTGCCGGGGAAGTACTGGTAGAGCGAGCCGATGCTGACCCCGGCCAGGGCGGCCACGGCGTTGGTGTTGAACCCGGCCAGGCCCTCGGCCTCCAGAATGCGAGCCGAGGCCTCGACGATCGCCTCGACTGTGGCGGCGGCGCGCGCCTGGCGCGGGCGCTTGCGGGGGGCGACGGTGGGTGGATCGGCCATGGGGAAGGCGAGCAGACTTGGGTGAAGGATCACTCATATTCTGTTCGAACTTCAACCGACGCAAGGGGTTACGCCATGCCCACGCCCACCATGACCTTCTTCATGAGCCTGCGCTCGCAACCGTCCTGGCTGGCCCTGACCCGCCAGCAGCGGGCGGACTACATCGCCGATCATGTGCGTCCGGTGTTCGCGCGCTACCCGCAGGTGCGGATGCGGTTCTACGACGCCGAGGCGTTCAGCGGCCGCTGCACCGACATGGCGGTGTTCGAGACGGACGACCTGCGGGCCTACGGCTTCCTGATCGACGCCTTGCGCGACCTGGAGTTCTTCGGCCTGCCGCATTTCCAGGTGCTCGACGTCATACCCGCCATGGAAGACGGGTATGTCGACTACAACGAAGAGATGGGGGTGGTCGGGTAGGGCCGGCCCCTACCGCCGCACCACGAACATCGGCAGGCCGCCGAGGGGGCGCATGGTGACGCGGTGCTGGATGGCGACCTCGTGGCCCGGGGGCAGGCGCAGGCGGAAACGCTGGGCCAGCGTCGCCAGGACCAGGACCATCTCGGTGAGCGCCAGGCTGGCCCCGATGCAGACGCGCGGGCCGGCGCCGAACGGGATGTAGGCGTAGCGGGGCCGGCCGGCCGAGGCCTCCTTGGAGAACCGCTCGGGCATGAAGCGGTCCGGCTGGTCCCAATGGGCGCGGTGGCGGTGGGTGACCCAGGGGACCACGCAGACCGGCGCGCCCTTGGGGATCTTCACGCCGCAGATCTCGTCGGCGGCCAGGGCCTGGCGGGTCGAGGTGCCGGGGGCCGGCGGGTAGAGCCGCATCGTCTCGTCGATCACCATGCGGGCGTAGGCGAGGTTCGGCACGTCCTCATGGGTCGGATCGCGGCCGCCCAGGACCTCGGCGAGCTCGGCGTGCAGCTTGGCCTCGACATCGGGCCGCTGGGACAGGACATACCAGATCCAGCTCATGGCCGCGGCCGTGGTCTCGTGGCCGGCGACGAAGATGGTCACCACCTGGTCGCGGACCTCCTGGGCGGTCATGGCCACCCCGGTCTCGCCGTCGCGGGCCGAGATCAGGCGCGAGAGCAGGTCGTTCCCGCCGGGCGCGGCCTCGCGCTCGGCGATCAGGTGGCCGACCATAGCGTCGATATCGGCGAACACCGAGGCGACGCGGGCCTCACGCCGGGCCATGCGCCACTTGTCGATCAGGGGCACGAAGTCCAGCACCCCGACCTGGGTGGCGGCCATGGCGCCGTTGACTCCCGCCTCCATCATGTCGCCCAGCGCCGCGCCGTCGGTGGCGAAGACGGCGCGCGAGATGATCTGCAGGGTCAGTCGGGTCATGTCATGGGCGACGTCGACCGGCTCGCCGGGCGGCAGCTGGGCCCAGCGCTCGGCGAAGGCGCGCGCGTCGTCGGCCATGCCGGGCGCGTAGGCGGCGACCGCCGGCGGGGCGAAGGCCGGGGCCATGGTGCGCCGATGGGCGCGCCAGGTGTCGCCGTCGGAGGACAACAGGCCGTTGCCGAACAGGACGCCGAAGAACCGCCGCTCCATCTCGGTCTTCGGATAGTTGGCGACATTGTCGAGGAAGACCCGCTTCACTCCCTCCGGATCACCCACCACGTAGAAGGGGCCGATCGCACTCATCTGTCGGACCACCGGCCGTTCGTAGGCGGCGCGCACGATCTGAGGCATGGGGCTCTGCGGATCGTCGACCCGCGTCAGGCGGAAAGGCGGCTTTTCGGGCGGCGGGCTCCAGCCGGCCAGGCGCGGAACCTCTTCGGAAACGCGGGCGTCCATGGCGTCCTCCCGGGATCGTTCATTTAACGCTGTTAAACAGAAACACGGATCGTCCGGCTTTACAACGTTAAATGGATGGGCGACCTGGACGTATGGCCGCCCCCAGCCGAAGTTCGCCCAACCTGACCGCCGAGGCGGTGGTCGCCGCAGCCGCCGCGGTGCTGGAGCGCGACGGCCATGGCGGGCTGACCATGCGGGCGGTGGCGGCCGAACTCGGGGTCCAGGCGCCGGCGCTCTACTGGTATTTCAAGGACAAGCAGGCGCTGGAGCTGGCGCTCTACGACCACCTGCTGGCCGACCTGCGCTTCGAGCCCCGAGGCGCGGACTGGCGTGAGGATCTGCGGGGCATGGCCCAGGGACTGCGGGCGCACCTGGTGTCGCGGCGCGACATCGGCAAGCTTCCGCCGCCGGGCTTCTTCTTCGCGCCCAACGCCATCGGGCTGATGGAGATGGCGCTGGGCGTTCTGCTGGATGCGGGCTTCCCGCCGCGAGACGCCTACTACGTGCTGATCACCGCGGTCGACTATGTCTCGACCTGGGCTCGCGGCGAGGCCGAGCTGCACCTGCGCCCGGTCGAGAGGCCGGGCCTCGACGAGGCCGCCAAGCGCAGCCTGATCGACGGCGCCTATCCCAACTTCGCCCGGGTGGCGCAGGCCTTCCTCCAGCCCGGCGGCGTCGACGAGCAGTTCGCCTTCGGGCTCGACGCCCTGATCGCCGGCTTCGAGCGCCTCATTCCCGCGACAGGTCGCGGCTAGATTCCGCGCGCGGCAGGTTGCGCGGCGGGGGCCAGTCCGCGTAACTCCCAGCAAACTCATAAGGGAGTGCGCACAGTGAGCGACGGCGAGGTTTTCCCGGTTCCCGAGGCCTGGGCCAAGAAGGCCCATATGGACGCCACCGCCTACGAGGCCGCGCTGAAGCGGGTCGACGCCGATCCCGAGGGCTATTGGTCGGACGTCGCCCGCCGGCTCGACTGGACCGTCTTCCCGACGAGGATCAAGGTCGTCGCGTGCGACACGCGCCGGTTCCATATGCGCGGGTACGCCGACGGGGTGCGGAACGTCGCGGTGAACGGCCTGGACCGCCACAGCGCCACGCGCGGCGACCAGACGGCGATCATCTGGGAAGGCGACGGCGGCGAGACCACGACGCTGACCTATCGCGAGCTCCTGGCCGAGACCTGCCGGATGGCCAACGTCCTGAAGGCCAAGGGGGTCAAGAAGGGCGACCGGGTGACCATCTACCTGCCGATGATCCCGCAGGCGGCCGTGGCCATGCTGGCCTGCGCGCGGATCGGGGCGATCCACTCGGTGATCTTCGGCGGGTTTTCGCCGGACAGCATCGCCGGGCGCATTCAGGACTGCGACTCCAAGATCGTGATCACGGCCGATGAGGGCCTGCGCGGGGGCAAGGTCGTGCCGCTGAAGCGCAATGTGGACGAGGCGCTGGAAAGCTGCCCCGACGTGGCCGACGTGATCGTGGTGCGCCGCACCCGCGCCGACGTGCCGATGAAGGCGGGCCGCGACGCCTTCTATTCCGACCTTAAGCAGGACGTGGCCGACACCTGCGAACCCGAGGCGATGAACGCCGAGGATCCGCTGTTCATCCTCTACACATCCGGCTCGACCGGGAAGCCAAAGGGCGTGCTGCACACCACCGGCGGCTACCTGACCTGGGCCAGCCATACGCATGAGCTGGTGTTCGACTACCGCCCCGGCGAGGTGTTCTGGTGCACGGCCGACGTGGGCTGGGTGACCGGACACAGTTATGTGGTCTATGGCCCGCTGGCCAATGCGGCGACCAGTGTGATCTTCGAGGGTGTGCCGAACTATCCGACCAATTCCCGCTTCTGGGAGGTGGTCGACCGCCACAAGGTGGAGATCTTCTACACGGCGCCCACGGCGATCCGCGCCCTGATGCGCGACGGCGACGAGCCGGTGACGCGGACCAGCCGCAAGTCCCTGCGCCTGATCGGCACGGTGGGCGAGCCGATCAACCCGGAAGCCTGGCTTTGGTATCACCGGGTGGTGGGCGAGGGCCGCTGCCCGATCGTCGACACCTACTGGCAGACCGAGACGGGCGCCTGCCTGTCGAGCCCCCTGCCCGGCGCCATGGCGCTCAAGCCCGGCTCCTGCGCCAAGCCTCTGCCGGGAATCAAGTTCGAACTGGTCGACGCCGAGGGCAAGGTGCTGCACGGCGCCACCAGCGGCAATCTCTGTATCACCGACAGCTGGCCGGGCCAGATGCGGACGGTCTACGGGGACCACGAGCGGTTCTTCAACACCTACTTCTCGACCTATGCCGGCAAGTACTTCACCGGCGACGGCTGCCGCCGAGACGAGGACGGCTACTACTGGATCACCGGCCGGGTGGACGACGTGATCAATGTGTCCGGCCACCGGCTGGGTACGGCCGAGATCGAGAGCGCCCTGGTCGGCAACGACAATGTCGCCGAGGCCGCGGTGGTCGGTTTCCCGCACGAGGTGAAGGGCCAAGGCATCTACTGCTTCGTGACGCTGAAAGCCGACGTGACCCCGACGGATGTGCTGCAGGCCGAGCTCAAGGGCTGGGTTCGGCGCGAGATCGGGCCGTTCGCGGCCCCCGACGTTGTGCAGTTCGCGCCGGGCCTACCCAAGACCCGATCGGGCAAGATCATGCGCCGCATCCTTCGAAAGATCGCCGAGAACGACCTTTCGAACCTGGGCGACACCACGACCCTGGCCGATCCCTCGGTGGTCGACGATCTTGTGAAGAACCGGATCGGCTGAGCGGGGATTTAAGGGGAGGATGCGCCGCTTCCTCCTCGCCCTCCTGGTCTCGCTGGGCCTCGCCGGCCCGGCCTTCGCGCTGCCGCCGCTCCGCTGGACACCAGGCGACGAGGCCGCGGCGGCGCTCGCGCGCGGCCGGCCGGTGCTGGAGGTGAGGCCCGATCCCGACGGCGCCTCGGGCATGATCCACGCCGCCATTGACCTCGCCGCGCCGCCGGAAGCGGTCTGGCGCGTGCTCACCGACTGCGGTCTGGCGACCCGCATGGCGACCGGCCTGAAGTCCTGCCGGATCGTCAGCCGCGATCCGGCCGGGCGCTGGGACGTTCGCGAGCACGTGTCCAAGCCGACCTTGTTCGTCCCTTCGCTGCGCAACCTGTTCCGGTCGGACTATGAGGCTCCGTTGGGGTTCGACTTCCATCGCGTGGGCGGCGACCTGCCGGTGTTCGAGGGCGCCTGGCGGCTGGTTCCGCTGGACGAGGGCCGCCGCACGCGGGTGATCTACGAGGCCCGCGCCACCGTGCCGGTCGCCGCGCCCCGGCCGCTGGCGCGCGCGGCCCTGCGGCAGCAGGTGGGGGCGGCGCTCGCGGCGCTCAAACGGGAATGCTTGGCGCGGACCGGCGAGGCGACTAAGCCGGGGGCATGAACCCCGACCTTCCGCCCGCCCTGCGTCTGGCCGCCGACCGGCTCCTGGAAGGCGTGGCGCGCAAGGGGCTGGCCGATCGTGCGGGGCGGATTTCCCAGGCCTATCGGTCGGGCAGGGCCTCGGCGGGGGTGGTGTCCGACGCGGCCGACGCCACGGCCTATGTGCTTGCCCGGCTGCCGGCGACCTACGCGGCGGATCTGCGGGCCTTCGTCGAGACGGCCGCCATCGCGCCGGACTTCGCGCCGACCTCGCTTCTGGACGCCGGCGCGGGCCCCGGCGGGGCGGGCTGGGCGGCGCTGGAGGCCTGGCCGGGGATCGCGCGGGCGAGCCTGCTGGACAGCAACCGCGCCTTCCTGGAGATGGCCGAGACCCTGGCGGCCGAGGGGCCGGCGGCCCTGCGGGACGCTCAGCGGATCAAGGGAGACCTGACCCGGCCGGACGGCTGGCCCGCGGCCGAGCTGGTGGTCGCGAGCTACGCCCTGGCGGAGATCGCGCCGGCCCATCTGGGCGTGACGGTCGAATCGCTGTGGGCGGCGACTCAGGGCCTGCTGGTCGTCATCGAGCCCGGAACACCGGACGGCTGGGCGCGGATCCTGAAGGTCCGCGACCAGTTGATCGCGGCGGGCGGGGAGGTGCTGGCCCCCTGCCCTCACGCGCGGGCCTGTCCGCTGGCGGCGCAGGACTGGTGCCATTTCGGCCAGCGCCTGCCGCGCTCGCGCGACCATCGCCTGGCCAAGGGCGCCGAGCTTCCGTTCGAGGACGAGAAGTTCAGCTATCTCACCGTGGCCCGGCCTGGGATCGCGGTCGCGGCGCGGACGGACCGCGTGCTGGCGCCGCCGCACCGCGCAAAGCCGGCGACGAGCCTGAAGCTTTGCACACCTGTCGGCGCGCTCGAGACACGGGTGATCGCGAAACGCGACAAGGCCGCCTTCGCCGCGACGCGGCGACTGGACTGGGGCGACGCCCTGTAGGCTCAGTGGGGCGGATCGTCCTGGGGCGGCGGGGTGACGCCGTCCAATAGGTCGCCGACCTTGTCCTCCGGCGCCTTGGCGGCCGGGGAATTGGCGGCGGGCGGGGGCGTGACCAGGGGCGCGGCGGCGCTGGGATCGACCTCGTCCTTCTTCACCTCCTCCTCATCTTCCTTCTTCTTTTCGGGAGGCGGGGGTGGAGGGGTCTCGTCGACCAGTGGCGTCGCCTCGGGCGCATCGAGCGCAGCGCCGGATCCGGCCGCGGGGGCCTCGCCCGGCAGGCGCGACTTCTCCGGGGCGCTCTGGACGCCCAGCACGAAGCCGGCGATGGCGCAGAGCGCGATGAGCGCCGCCACCACCTTCAACACGCCGCGCGGCATGCTCCACATCGGCCAGGCGCTGGTCTCTTCCGTCGACATGGCGCCATCACTAGTCCGCCCGCAGGCGCAGGGGAAGAGGCGCCGCGGCCGCACCGGAAACCGGACCGCCGATTGCAGCGAACGGGGCCTCTGGACCGAAACGGGACACCGGCCATGGCCGCCACCCTCCTGCCCGACCTCACCCCATCCCAGCGCCGACGCGCGGGGCGCGAGGTGCTGACGTTCCACCACCGGCTCGACGAGACCGGCCTCTTCTCCGACGCCGCCCTGGCGCGGCTGATCGACGAGACGCCGCGCGAGCGGGTCTCGATCCGCACGGCGGCGGCAGGCTCGGAGCCGTGGATCGCCGGCGAGGCGGGTCGCCTGAACGGCGCCGAACTGGTGGCCGCCGCGCGAAAGGGCCGGATCTGGATCACGGTGCCCACCGCCGGCGCCATCCGCTATTGCCGCGTGCTCGCCCGGCTGATGGACGAGTTCGCCCACGCCATGGGGCTGAAGGTGCTGGACGCCGAGGCCCAGGTGGTGATCGCCAGCCCCCGCACCGGCGCGGCCTTCCACGTCGATTCGGCCGAGACCATGGTGCTGCACGTGCGCGGCCGCGAAACCCTGCAGGTCCACCCGCCGCGCGACCTGACGGAGCGACGGCTCGAGGCCATTCTCAGGGAGGAGGCCTCGCCCGACCTGCCGGCCGGCCAGGCGCTGGAAGGCGGCGCGACGCCGGTGTCGCTGCAATCCGGCGAGGCGGCATGGTGGCCGCTGCACTCGCCGCACCGCACGGTGAATGGCGAGGGCCTGAACGTCTCGGTGCTGATCTCCTTCGCCTCGCCCCGTTCGCGCCGGATGAACGGCGTGGTCTACACCAATGGCTTCCTGCGCCGCCGCCTGGGCCTGCAACCGGTCTCTAGCCGCACGCCCGGCCTGCTCGCCCCGGCCTATCTCGTGGCGGCCCGGCTTCTGCGGAGCTTGAGGCCCCACGGCGAGGCGCCGCCCGCGCCGGCTCCGCGCTTCGAGGTCGATCTCGACGCGCCGGGCTGCATCCGCTGGCGCAAGGGCGAACGTCCGGGAGCTCGCCGGGCGGCCTGACGGGCACTCCTCCCCCGTTGGGGCCTCGCCCCGCTTAGAGCGCGGGCGATCTTCGCGCCGATCGACAAATCGTTGTCGATCGCATCCGGCTCGCAAGCGCGAGCCGGCGCTCATTACGGTGGGAATCGCCACCGGCAGATGACGGAGGCGGTGCAAGCCCACGCCGCCCTGACCGCCAGTCCCCTCCGTCTCGTGGCTCCGCCGCGATCCACCTCCCCAACGAGGAGTAATTTACCTGCGCGAAAGCCAATCGGCCGCACCCTTGGTAAACGCCTCTTAACCGTCCGGTCGCTAGACCGGAGCTTCCAGTGTGGGGAGCTTTCGGCGGATGGCGCGGACGGCGCGGAAAAGGGGTCTGGAGCTCGGTCTCCACATCGCGGGCCTGGCCTGGAGCCACCCCACCACCGCACGCCTCCGGGGCGGATTGGTCGCGGTCTCCGGCGTGGTCCTGGCCGTGGCCCTGGCCACCTACAATGTCGGTGATCCCAGCCTGAACGCGGTCTCCGACGCGACCATCACCAACGCCCTGGGCGGACCGGGCGCCGCCCTCGCCGACATGGGTGTGCAGTCGCTCGGTCTGGCGGCCGGCGCGGCGGCCCTGTTGATGGTGTTGTTCGGCCTCCACCGGGTGGTTTCGCCCGATCCCGATCTCGGCCGCGGCGAGGTGCGCCTACGCGCCGCCATCGGTCTCCTAGGCCTGCTCGCGCTCGCCGCCTTACTGGCCGCCCCGCCGGCGCCCGGGTTCTGGCCGCTCGCCCGCGGCCTGGGCGGGTTCTGGGGCGACGGCCTGCTGCGGGGCGTCGCCGGCCTGATCGCCTACGCCCACGTGCCGCTCGCCACCGTGATCGCCGCGGCGCTGTTCGCCGCCGCCGCCGCCTGGTCGCTCGGCTATGCGTTGGGCGTGCGCCACATCGACGTCGCCGCCTTCGCCCGCTGGGCCGGCCAGGCGATGCGCCCGAAGCCCAAGCCCCTGGCCGCCCAGGTCCAGGCGCCGTTGAAGCCCATGGCCCCGGTCCAGCCGCGCCGCGCTCCGCCGGCGGTCGCCGAACGCGCGCCGGCCGACGCGATCCGCGAGGCTGTCGAGGACGAGGAGCCGATGGCCGCCGCCGCGCCGACGCCCCAGGCCAGCCCCGTCGCCATCAAGGCCCCGAAAGCCGCGCCGAAGGATTCCGGCCGCGAGCAGCGCGAGGCCCAAGGGGCCTTCGATTTCGTCAAGCCGGGCGGGTTCGCCCTGCCGGAACTGGCCATGCTGGCCAAGCCCAAGCCCCGCGCCTCGATGTTCGACGAGGGCGCCCTGCGCCAGAACGCCCAGTTGCTGGAAAGCGTGCTGGCCGAGTTCGGCGTGCGCGGCCAGATCGACCAGATCCGTCCCGGCCCCGTGGTCACCCTCTACGAACTTGTCCCCGCCCCCGGCGTCAAATCGGCCCGGGTGGTGGCGCTCAGCGACGACATCGCGCGCTCGATGAGCGTGGCCGCTTGCCGCGTCGCCGTGGTGCCGGGTCGCAACGCCATCGGCATCGAGCTGCCGAACGCCCGACGCGAGACTGTCTATCTCCGCGACCTTCTGGCCAGTTCCGAGTACGAGAAGTCCAGCCAGGCCCTGCCCATGGCGCTGGGCGAGAACATCGGCGGCGAGCCCTATATCGCCGACCTGTCGAAGATGCCCCACCTGCTGATCGCCGGCACCACCGGCTCGGGCAAGTCGGTGGGGGTCAACGCCATGATCCTGTCGATCCTCTACCGCCTGCCGCCGGAGCAGTGCCGGTTCATCATGATCGACCCGAAGATGCTGGAACTGTCGGTCTATGACGGCATCCCGCATCTGCTGGCGCCCGTCGTCACCGATCCGAAGAAGGCCATCGTCGCGCTGAAGTGGACCGTGCGCGAGATGGAGGACCGCTATCGGATGATGTCGAAGATCGGCGTCCGCAACGTCGCCTCCTACAACGAGCGCGCCAAGGAGGCCGCGGCCAAGGGCGAGCACTTCGAGCGCACCGTCCAGACCGGCTTCGACGACGCCGGCCGCCCGGTCTACGAGAGCGAGCGGATCGACCCCAAGCCCATGCCCTACCTGGTGGTGGTGATCGACGAGGTGGCCGACCTGATGCTGGTGGCCGGCAAGGACGTGGAAGGCGCGGTGCAGCGCCTGGCCCAGATGGCCCGCGCCGCCGGCATCCACCTGGTCATGGCCACCCAGCGCCCGTCGGTCGACGTGATCACCGGCACCATCAAGGCGAACTTCCCGACCCGGATCAGCTTCCAGGTCACCTCGAAGATCGACAGCCGCACCATCCTGGGCGAACAGGGAGGTGAGCAATTGCTCGGCCAGGGCGACATGCTCTACATGGCCGGCGGCGGCCGCATCACCCGCCTGCACGGCCCGTTCGTCTCCGATGGCGAGGTCGAGGCGGTGGCCAAGTTCCTGCGCGACCAGGGCCAGCCGCAATACCTCGAAGAGATCACCGCCGGCGGCGAGGAAGACGGCGAGGACGGCGACTTCGGCTTCGGCGAGGACGGCGGCGGCTCTGGCGACGACCTCTACGACCGCGCCGTGGCCGTGGTGACCCGGGACAAGAAGGCCTCGACCTCCTACGTCCAGCGCCGCCTGCAGATCGGCTACAACCGCGCCGCCTCGCTGATCGAGCGGATGGAGCAGGAAGGCGTCGTCAGCCCCGCCAACCACGCCGGCAAGCGCGAGGTGTTGGCGGCCCCGCCGCCCTAGACGTCCTACCCTCTCGGGGGAAGGGACAACGAACTTGCAAGCCTTGAGGCGATCCGCGTCGCCTATCCTAGGATGCGACCTGCGCGCTTAGGTCGCGCTAAGTGGCTGATTTGGCGGTAACTTCATCTCAAGCCCGCGCGGCGAGACTGGGCCCGGACCTGAGGATCGGGCTTTGCTGAGATATCTCGACGAGGGCCTAGACGAGCTGGCCGCCATCGCGCACGAGGGCGCGGCCCTGCGCGTTGGCCTGACCCTGGGCATGGGTGGACTGGCCGTGATGATGGCCCCGCCCTTCCAGGTCGCGGTCTGGGTCGCGGCGACCCTGGCGGCCGAAATGTTCGCCTGGTTCGCCACCATGCGGCAGGCACGGCGCGAGGCCGTTCCGATCGGAATCCGCGCGGCCTATGCGCTGAGCCTGTTCGCCGTCGTCAATTGCTGGACCATGCTCGGCGCCATGCTGTGGACCTCGGGTGCGATCGAGGGCGCGGCCAGCGGCGCGATCATGTGGCTGAGCGTAATCTTCTTCGCGCAGACCTGGGCCTATCAGTCGCGGGCGGGTCTGGTGATCGGCGGGCTGTGGCCGATGATCGTGATCCCGCTGGTGGTCGTCTTGGGCCCCAACCCCCTGCACTTCCGCATGGCGCCAATGTTGGGCATGCTCGCTCTGGCCTTCCTGTTCGCCGGCGATGGCGTGATCCGGATGAGCCGAGCCCGACGCGGCCTGGATGAGGCCCACGACCGGCTGCGCGCCTCGGAGGCGGAGGCCCACATGCTGGCCGACAACGTGGTCGACGTGATCGCCATGAACACCCTGTCCGGGAAGCGGCTTTACCTTTCGCCCTCGATTACGCGAGTGATGGGCTACACGGTGGAGGAGCTGTACCAGACCCCGAACTACACCTTCCTGCATCCCGAGGACGCCAAGTGGCTGCCGCGCGAAATCCGCCGCATGGTCGAGACGCGGGGCGAGATGACCCAGCAGTACCGGGTGATCTGCAAGGACGGCCGCAGCCTGTGGGTGGAGACCAACTTCAGCGTCCTGCCAGGCGGGGGCCCGAACGAAGAACCGCGGGTGATCTCCGTCTCCAGGCCGATCGACGGCCGCAAGGCCCGGGAGACCGAACTCGTCGAGGCCCGGTTCCGCGCCGAGCAGGCGGCGGCGGCCAAATCCGACTTCCTGGCGAACATGACCCACGAGCTGCGCACGCCGCTGAACGCCATCGTCGGCTTCTCGGGGGTGCTGCGGGGATCGCCCCGGCTCGACGGCGAGGATGCGCGGCATGTGGAGTTGATCCACCAGGCCAGCGGCACCTTGCTGGAGCTGGTCAACAGCGTGCTCGACTTCTCCAAGCTGGAGGCCGGCGCCGCGGTTCTGGAGGAACGGCCGTTCGATCCGACCGCCGAGGCCCGGGCGGTGGCCAGGCTGCTGGCCGAGACCGCCGCGGCCAAGGGCCTGTCGCTCAGCGTGCGGACCGAGGGCGAGACCCGGCCGCTGAGCGGCGATTCGGCCAAGCTGCGCCACGTGATGCTGAACTTCCTGTCGAACGGGATGAAGTTCACCGAGCGCGGCGGGGTCACGGTCACCGTCCACCAGTCCGCGGCCAGCGAGAGTCACGACCGCCTTCGGGTCGAGGTCGCCGACAGCGGGATCGGTCTTGCGCCGGATCAGATCGACCACCTGTTCGACCGCTTCACCCAGGCCGACGCCTCGGTGAGCCGGCGGTACGGGGGTACGGGCCTGGGCCTCGCCATCTGCAAGCGGACCCTGGATCTGATGGGCGGGCTGATCGGCGCCGAGAGCCATCCGGGCGAGGGGGCGACCTTCTGGTTCGAGGTGGTGCTGCCGCGCTCCGAGGCCCCGGCCGAGAAGGAAGCCGCCGACCCGTCGCCGGCCCTGGAGCGGCCGCTGCGCCTGCTGGTGGTAGAGGACGTGGCGGTGAACCGCGAGCTGATCCTCACCTTGCTGCGGCCCTTCGATGTGGAGATCGAGACGGCCGAGAACGGCGCCCAGGCCGTCGAAGCCATGGGCCGCGGCGCCTATGACCTCGTGCTTATGGACGTGCAGATGCCGGTGATGGACGGGCTGAGCGCCACGCGCGCGATCCGCGCCTCGGGAGCTCCTGCCGGCCAGTCGACCCCGATCATCGCCATGACCGCCAACGTGTTGCCCGAACAGGTGCAGACCTGCCTGGCGGCGGGCATGGACGATCACCTGGGCAAGCCGATCAACCCCGCCGACCTGCTGGCGGCGCTGTCGCGCTGGTCCGAGGGCCGCGAAGCCGGCAAGGCCCAGGCGCTGGCGGGCTAGAGCCCTCCCCCGTTCGTCCCGGCGACGCCGGGATCCAGACCCTGAAGCTCTGAACTGGTGGCCTTTGAACGCAGAGATCGCGGAGGTCCGCGGAGGACGCAGAGTGGCCCTGCCCTCCGCGATCTCTGCGAAACCTCTGCGTTCTCCGCGTTAAAGGGGGGACAGATCACCGGCGGCCCAGCCATGTGATCTCGGTCCCGGCATTCGCCGGGATGAGTGGCTTTGGGGCGAGCTAGGCCGCCCTCTTGCGCGGACTGGAGATCACCCCTCGGCCCGAGTCGGTCATAAAGGCGGCGAGGGCCAGGCCGAGCGGGCCGCCCGTGGCGCGGGCGGCGGCGAGGCGGTCTTCCAGCCCCTCCGTTCCGAGGAACAGCGCCCGGTAGGCGCGGCGCAGGGCCGCGACCTCGGCGGCGGTGCGGCCGGCGCGCTTCAGCCCAACGCCGTTCAGGCCCGCCAGGCGCGCGCGATCCCCCTGGACGGTGCAGAACGGCGGCACGTCCTGGACCACCATGGCGCCCCCGGCCACGAAGGCCAGCGCGCCGACCCTTACATGCTGATGGACGGCGCAGAGCCCGCCCAGCCAGGCGCCGTCACCCACCTCGACCTCGCCACCCAGGGTCGCGGCGTTGGCCATTCGGACGCCGTCGCCAACCCTCGCACCGTGACCGATGTGGGCCGAGGCCATCAGCAGACAATCGTCGCCGACCCGCGTGGGATCGGATCCGGTCGAGGCGTTCACGGTCACCTGCTCGCGGAACACGTTGCGCGAGCCGATCACCAGAGCGCCCGCCTCTCCCGCCCAGGCGTCGGCCTGAGGGCCAGCGCCGATCGAGGCGAACTGCAGAACTCGGTTGCCGGCGCCGACCTTCGTCTCGCCCTCGATCACCGCATGCGGCCCGACCACATTGCCCGGCCCCAAGCGCACCCGGCCGCCGATGAAGGCGTAGGCGCCGACGATGCAGCCCTCGCCCAGGCGCGCGCCCGGCTCGATCACCGCGGTGGGATGGATTTGGCTCATCGCGGCGAGTCTAGGCGCGCCGCCCGCCGCGCCGAACTCAACTTGGGTGACGGATCGTGACGATCCCTACCCGCCCCAATGGCCGCCGCCGATGTTGTGGGTGCTCATGCGGCCGCCGAAGCCGCCGCGAGACAGCACAGAGGTCCGGGTCTGGATCTTGGGCGGAGTCGACTTGACGATATCGGGTGGGTCGATGCCCCTCATGCCGATCTGCGTGCGGCCTGTGCGATAGTCGGCGCCCAGGCGGCCACCCCAGCCGGTGTAGTACCCGTCGTCGCGGCGGTCGTGGTAGAGGCCGGTCCCGCGCCAGCCGCCGTTCAGCATC
The DNA here is from genome assembly GCA_945952355.1 of uncultured Phenylobacterium sp. Lineage (GTDB taxonomy): Bacteria > Pseudomonadota > Alphaproteobacteria > Caulobacterales > Caulobacteraceae > Phenylobacterium. The sequence continues at coordinate 17,872 of CAMFIW010000003.1, forward strand.
TGACCGACCACGAAGCCGGTCAGCAGCGGCGTGAAGAAGTCGCCGCCATTGTGGTTGCGGGGCACACACTGGCCGTAGCCGTAGACGTCCTCGCAGGTCTGTCGGTCCTGGTAGCGGGGCGCCGAGTTCTCGTTGTCCTTGATCGCCGCCAGGGCGGCCTCGCGGCACTGGTCCTGGGTCAGGTCCTTGGCGTCGAAACAGGCCTGCAGGCTCGGATAGGCGAAGGCCTTGGTCTGCGGCCCCTGGTCGACCTGGGCGGCCTGGTCGCCGGCCCATTGTCCGGTCTGGCCGGGCGTGTGGCTGTCGCAGCCGGCGAGACCGACGCCCGCCCCGCACATGAGGGTCAGGGCCACGCGACCCGAGCGCTTGGACTTTCGGGCGATGGGGGAAGGTTCGGGGATCAGGTCGGACATGTCGCGCCTCACGCCGTCATGCAGGCGGCGTTGATCATGCCGACCACGACGGAGACCGTCAGCAGGAATAGGGCGCTCGCGACGTCACCGCGCTCGATGCGGGCCGACACGTCCGGCATGGCGATGCGCCGCACGGCCCAGAAGCTGACGATCTGGATGAGCCCGGCCAGCAAGGCCCAGGCGGCGAACTCCACCAGGCTGTGGGTTTGGGTCAGCGCCGAGGCCAGCGGGATGACATAGCCGATCACCGCGCCGCCCAGGGCGACGGCCGCGGCCAGGTTGCCCTCGCGGATCAGCTTGCCCTCGTCATGGGGGGTGACCAGCCGGTAGAGGGCGGTGAACACCAGGGCGAAGCCGCCCGCCGCCAGGAAGGCGAGGGTGAAGGCGATGGCGCCGGTCAGGAAGGCGAAGGAATCGAACATCTTTGGCCTTTCTCAGGCTTCGAATTCGGCGATGTCGAGCGGGATGCCGATCATCACGTCGTGGGTCAGATCGCCGCCCTGCGGCTCGTTCTCGATAGCGAGCAAAAGCTCGCGCGCGTCGCCCGGCAAGTCGCGGGAGAACAGCATGCAGGTCTGGAAGATGCGCCGTTCGGCGCTCATCTCGCGGTCGTCATAGACGCTCTCCCACAGGGTCACGGGCTCCTGCAGTTCATCCTCGGCGCCGAACCAGAGGCGCTGATAGTCCGGCAGGCCGTCGGCCGTGAAGGTGCGCGCCTTCAGCCGGTCCATCCAGGCCCGTCGCGCGGCCGAGTTGGGCGGCCAGGCGCTGGTCCAGGGCATAAACAGGGTGTGGTCCTCGTCGCGCTGGCCGTCGCGGTCGCGCGAGACGACCTGCAGCATCAGCTCGTCGTCTGTATAGAAGCGGTGCACGAAGCCGTCCGCGCCCATGTCGATCAGGCCCTGGGCGGTGATCTCGAGCACGTTGGTGTCCAGCGAAAAGCGGGTCGCGCCGCCCAGGCGTCGCCAAGCCAGCGGATCGAGCCTCACGGTCCGTCCGATGGTGATGTTGCGGATCTCCGGCAGGACCGGGTCCGCAGGGCCGCCGCCGCGGCCGAAAAGGCGTCCGAACATAGAGGCGACACGATCTCGCGCGAGCTATTCTTCGCAGCGGAAGATGAACCCTTCTTGCGTCCTGTCAAGCATACATGTATGTGATACGCGTACAGGACATGCCGCTGCGACCCACATCCCCCGACCCGAACGCCGCCGCCCGGCGAACCCGGGAATGGCGCGCCGAGCGCAAGAAGCTCGGCCTGGTGAAACTCGAGCTCTGGGTGCCCGAGGCCGCCAAGGCCGACATCCAGGCGGCGGTGCGCTCGATCCTCATCGCTTCCAGCCGGGGCCCCGCCCTGCTGAAGAACCCCGAACCATCTCTAGGAAATCCGCAAATGGACCAGGTCATCGATACCGATTGGACCGTGAAGTCTCTCGCCGACGCATTGGGGCGCTCGCCCCTCGTGCGCGAGGACGAAATGACCGTGCGCGTGATGGAGGGCGCCGAGCCGGTGCTGCTCCTGAAGATGCATGAGCATGGCGACTTGCCGATCTACCTCTCGGTCGGGGCCGACCAGATCGTCGTCTCGGCCCTGTTGTGGCCGGTCGACGAACAGGCGAACCGCGACGCCTTCAACGAATTCCTGCTCAAGGCCCAGAAGGTGGTGCCGCTATCGAACTTCGGCATCACCACCGTGGCCGGTCGGGACTATTATGAACTCTTCGGCGAGCTCGCCTGCAAGACCACGCTGCAGACGGTGGTGATCGAACTGCGCATGTTGGCCGAGAACGCGATCCGCGCGGCCAGTGACCTGCGCGACAACTTCAACCGCGCCGCCTGAGGAGCGAACCAATGTCGATGTGGAGCAAGCTGATCGCCCTGGTGCGCGGCACGGCCTATGAGGCGGGGGCGTCGGTCGTCGACGCCAACGCGCTGAAGATTCTCGACCAGGAGATCCGCGACGCGGACGCGGCGCTCGCCAAGGCGCGTGACGACCTGGCGACCCTGGTCGCCCGCCGGCGCATCCTGGAAAAGGATTTGACCAGCCTTCGCGACCAGATCGTGAAGTACGAGGGCTCCGCCCGCGCGGCGCTCGGCAAGGGCGACGAAGCCCTCGCGCGCGAGGTCGCCCAGCGGATCGCCGACCTGGAACAGGAGGGCGCCCTCAAGGCGCCGCAGCTGGCCGAGATGCAGTCCGCCGAGGAGCGGATGCATCAGACCATCGCCGCCACCCAGCAGAAGGTCGAGAACCTGCGTCGGGAGATCGACGTGGTGAAGGTCAATGAAAGCGTCCAGCGCGCCCAGGCCTCGGTGGCCGGCAGCGGCGCCGGCGCCAACGCCGCCCTGGGTTCGGCCGCCGACAGCCTGAAGCGCATCAAGGAACGCCAGGCGATCCGTGACGAGAAGTTCAAGTCGGCCGCAGAGCTGGAGGACCGCCGCACCGGCGCCGACCTCGACGCCAAGCTGCGCAACGCCGGCATCCTGCCCGGCCAGACCAACGCCGACGACATCCTGGCTCGCCTGTCGGCGCCCAAGGACGAGGCCCTGCAGATCGAGGCGCCCGCGCTGAAGATCGAAGCGCCTAAGGAAGGCTGAGGCGCCTCCATGCGACGCCTGAAACTGGCCGAAAGGCCGGGCTGGAAGGCCCGGGCGACGGAACTCGGCTTCACCTTCCACCACGTCGACGGCCGCCGCTATTGGGACGAGCGCGCCGCCTACGCCTTCAACCTGGCGGAGATCGAGGAGGGGTTGGAGGCGCCGGCCGCCGAGATCCACGCCATGTGCCTGGACCTCGTGGCCGAGGTGGTGAAGAGCGAAAAGCTTATGTCCGACCTCGCCATCCCCGAGGCGCACCGCGACTATGTCGCCCAGACCTGGGCCGACCAGGCGCCCTCGCTCTACGGCCGCTTCGACTTCGCGTATGACGGGGCGGGTCCGGCCAAGCTGTTCGAATACAACGCCGACACGCCCACGAGCATCTACGAGACCGCGGTCTTCCAGTGGATCTGGCTCGAGGACCAGATGGCGGCCGGGGTGGTTCCCGCCGACGCCGACCAGTTCAACAGCCTGCACGACGCCTTGCGCGACCGCTTCAAGGCCTTGTTCCCCCACGGGGGCTTCGTCCACTTCGCCTGCGACCCGGACTCGGTCGAGGATCGCCAGACCGTGCGCTATCTGGAGGACCTGGCCAGCCAGGCCGGGATCGAACCGCAGTTCACACCGGTGGAGAAGATCGGCCTGGACGCCGACGGCCGCTTCGTCGACGCCGACAACTACATCGTCGGCGCGATGTTCAAGCTCTACCCGTGGGAAGAGATGCTGCGCGAGCCCTATGCGGCGAACCTGCCCGCGGCCAAGGCGCAGTTCCTCGAACCGGCCTGGAAGTCGATCCTGTCGAACAAGGGGTTGCTGCCCCTGCTCTGGGCGCGCCATGCCGGCCACCCGAACCTGCTGCCGGCCTATTTCGAGGGCGACGCGAAGATCGCCGAGCTCGGCAAGTCCTATGTGAGGAAACCGTTGTTCTCCCGCGAAGGCGCCAATATCGAGCTGGTCGACGAGGGTCGCCGCGCCAAGGTGCTGGACCAGGGCTATGGCGAGGAGGGCCATATCCGCCAGGCCCTGCACCCGATGACCCGGTTCGACGGAAACTATCCGATCCTCGGCGTCTGGATGGTCGACAAGGCCCCGGTGGCGCTCGGCATCCGCGAAGACCGCGGCCGCGTGACCCGCAACCTCTCCCGCTACGTCCCGCACGTGATTTTGGACTGAGGGCGGCTATGCTCGCCGCCTGATTTGCAGGGGGCTTTGCATGAACCGTCCGCTCGCCGCTCTTGCGGCCGCGCTGTGCCTGGGGGCGGCGCCGAAGCCGGCCTATGACCTCTTGATCACCCACGCGCTGATCTATGACGGGTCGGGCGGGCCACCCGTCGCGGGCGAGGTGGCGGTGAGGGGCGAACGGATCGCCTATGTCGGGCCGCATGCGCCGGGCGCGGCGATCAAAACCCTGGACGCCCACGGTAAGGCGGTGGCGCCCGGCTTCATCAACATGCTGAGCTGGGCCAATGAGAGCCTGATCGCCGACGGCCGAGGTCTCTCCGACCTCAAGCAGGGCGTGACCCTGGAGGTGATGGGCGAGGGCAACTCCATGGGCCCGCTCAACGCCGACATGAAGGCCAAGACCCTGCGCCGCCAGGGCGACATCAAGTTCCCAGTCGATTGGACCAGCCT
>CAMFIW010000004.1 GCA_945952355.1 uncultured Phenylobacterium sp.
CCGCGTTGGCGAGGATGTCGACGCCGCGCAGCATCTTGTCACGCGCGTCGGAAGAGAAATAGACGTCTTTGGCGGCCATTTTTCTGCTCTTTCAGATGAGGTTGAGGGGAGGAAAGCCGGTCGGGCGGTCGATTATTCGACGACGCCCAGGACGTCGCTTTCCTTCATGATCAGGAGGTCCTGACCGTCGATCTTCACTTCGGTGCCGGACCACTTGCCGAACAGGATCCGGTCGCCCTTCTTGACGTCGAGGGGCTGGACCTTGCCGCTGTCGTCACGGGCGCCGGGGCCCACGGCGACGACTTCGCCTTCCTGCGGCTTTTCCTTGGCGGTGTCGGGGATGATGATCCCGCCCTTGGTCTTCTCTTCTTCCTCGACGCGCTTCACGAGGACGCGGTCTCCCAGGGGACGAAACGCCATTGTCTTGTTCTCTCCGTTCAGAACGGTTGGATAATGCTGTCGTGTCGGCAGCCAGTGGCCCGCTGTTAGCAGACGGGACCCTTGAGTGCTAACGCCGCGCGGGAGGTAGGGAAGCCCCCCTCGGGAGTCAAGCGCGGCAGGATTCAAATCGCCGCGACGCAATTGTCGTTTGACCGGCGCGCGGGGCGTTCTAGGGTCCGCGCCGAGGGATTTAACGATTTCAAGGATATCGATAATGCGCCGCGTCTTCGCGCTCGCCGCCCTGTCCGTCCTGGCCAGCGCCACCGTCGCCCATGCCGAGAACTGGGTGGGTTACTCCACCGTAGACCCGGCCCGGAACATCCAGTGGTCCTATGACTCCGACTACTCCTACCGCGACGCGCAGTCGAAGCGCGTGGTGGTGCTGACGGCCGTGGGCAAGGTTGGCGCGACACCGCGCATGGGCCCCTCGGCGCCCGGCGCCGCGGACGGCGTGGGCTCGCTGGTCGCCCTGGACTGCAAGGCGGGCAACGAGATCCTGATCGCCGGCTACTCGCCGAAGAAGGCGCTCGACGTGCCGGCCGCCTGGCGCGGGACCACGCCGAAGAAGGTCGACGGCGACGACGCGGTCCTGCTGTCCAAGGCCTGCGAAGGCGCGGACAAGCTGCCCGTCAAATAAGGCTGCTGACAGATCCGGGATCGGGCGGGCCTAGCTTGCGGTCGAAATCGCGAGAAAAGGACCTGTCATGCTCGACCATATCGGATTGACCGTCACCGACTTCGGCCGGGCCCGGCGCTTCTTCGACGCCGCGCTGGAGCCGCTCGGCATCGGCATCGTCATGGAGGTCACGGCCGAGCAGACCGGCGGCGACCCCTATATCGGCTACGGATCGGGCGGGAAGCCGTACTTCTGGATCGGGACCGGCGGCCCGCCCACCGGGCGGCTGCACGTCGCGCTGACCGCCCACGACCGGGCCGGCGTCGACGCCTTCTACGCGGCGGCCATGGCCAATGGCGGGCGGGACAACGGTCCGCCGGGGATCCGCGCCCACTATCATCCCAGCTACTACGGCGCCTTCGTGCTCGATCCGGACGGGCACAATATCGAGGCGGTCTGTCACGCGCCCGAGTGAGGCTTAACCCTCGCCGTCGAGCCCGGCGCGCAGGGCGGCGAGGGCCAGGCGGTCGCGCTCCGGCCCGCTGAGGCCGGCGAGCCGCGCCTCGGCGTCGCGCCGGTCGGCGGGTTCGACACGGCCATCGCGCAGCACCAGCACCCGGTCGGCGAGGCGGTCGATCTCGTCGCGGGCGTGGCTGACATAGATGACTGGCACGGCCAGGCTGCGGTGCAGGCTCTCAAGATAGGGCAGGATCTCGGCCTTGGCCGCGGCGTCGAGACTGGAGAGCGGTTCGTCCATCAGCAGCAGGCGCGGGCGGGCGAGCAGGGCGCGGCCGAGCGCCACCCGCTGGCGCTCCCCGCCGGACAGGGCGCCGACGCCGCGCGACAGCAGGGGCTCCAGTCGCAACAGGGTGACGGTCTCGGCCAGGGCGACCGGGTCGACCCCGCCCGATCGACGGGCGCCGTAGGCGAGGTTGTCGCGCACGGACAGGTGAGGCAGCAAGCTCGCCTCCTGGAAGACGTAGCCGATCTCGCGTCGGTGGGTGGGGACGAAGCCGCCGCCGCCCTGCCAGATCGTGTCGCCGATCCGCACCTCGCCCTCCAGCCGCAGGAGGCCGGCGATGGCGCGCACCAGGCTGGTCTTGCCGGAACCGGACGGGCCGGTGAGCGCGGTGATCCCCGCCGCTGGCGCCTCGAAGGCGACATCGAGGGCGACCGGGCCTACCCGGCCTTTCAGGCGGACGGCGACCCCGCTCATGGGCGCCGCGTCCCGGTGCGCTCGAGTAGCAGCATAGCCAGCATGACGGCGAAGGCGAAGGCGATCAGACCGGCGGCGAGTTTGTGGGCTTCGCCGAACTGCAGGCTCTCGACGAGCTGGTAGATGCGGGTCGACACTACCTCGGTCTTGCCGGGAACAGCGCCGCCGATCATCAGGACCACTCCGAATTCGCCGACCGTGTGGGCGAAGACCAGGATGGCGGCCCCCAGGAATCCACGCCGCGCCATCGGCAGGGCTACGCTGAGGAAAGCGTCCCACGGGGTGGCGCGCAAAGTGGCGGCGACCTCCATCGGGCGCTCGCCCATGGCCTCGAAGGCGGCGCGGATCGGCTGGACGGCGAAGGGCAGGGAATAGACCATCGAGCCAATCACCAGGCCCTCGAAGGTGAAGGCCAGGGTGCGGATTCCGAACGGATGCAGCAGGGCCATCATGGGGCTCTGGGGCGCCAGCAGGATCAGCAGGTAGAAGCCGAGGACCGTCGGCGGCAGGACGATCGGCAGGGAGGCGACCGCCGCGACGATCTCCTTCCACCAGGTCCTGCGACGCGCCAGCCACCAGGCCAGGGGCGTGGCGAGCACCAGCAGCAGGACCGTGGTGACGGCCGCGAGCCGGACGGTGGTCCAGATGACGTCCAGCAAGGGGGTTTAAGGAACCTCGTAGCCGTAGCGCTTGATCACGGCCCGGGCGGCCGGCGACTTCAGATAGTCCAGAAACGCCCTGGCCGCCGGGTTTTTCTCGCCGGTCTTGAGCTGAACGGCCTGTTGGGTGATCGGCGAATGGTCGGCCTTGGGCACCAGCCATTGCGAGCCGGCCTTGTCGTCGATGACCTGGGACAGGGCCACGAAGCCCACTTCGGCGGCGCCGGTCTGGACGAACTGGTAGGCCTGGGTGATCGACGTGCCCATGACGATCTTGGGCTTAAGCTGGTCGGAGAGGCCGAGCTTTTTCAGCGTCTCCACGGCGGCGACGCCGTAGGGCGCGGCGGCGGGATCGGCGATCGAGAGCTTGTTGAACGACCCCTTCGCCAGGATCGATCCTCTTGGGTCAACAAGGCCCGGCGTCTTGGAGTAGAGAACCAATCGGCCGAGCGCGTAGGTGAAGCGGGTCTTGGGCACGGCCAGCCCGTCCTGTTCGGCCTTCACCGGGCGCTCGGCGTCGGCGGAGAGGAAGACCTCATAGGGCGCCCCGTGGGCGATCTGGGTGTAGAACTGGCCCGACGACCCGAAGCTGAGATTGGCGGTATGGCCGGTCTTGGCCTTGAAGCCCGCGGCGATCTCCTTGGCCGGCTCGGTAAAATTGGCCGCGACCGCGACCGAGACCTCGGCCGCCAGGGCCTGGCCGCCGGCCAGCAGCACCGCGCAGGCCGCGAGCGCCGCGGTTCGCAGCCAACCGCCGGCCGTCTTGAGATCGAAACCCATCGCCACCCTCATTCACCACGTTATGTAGGCTCGCTTTATAACGGGCCTTGGGCAGGGAGCGGAAGCGTCCGGACAGGTTTCGCGCCCGGGGTTTCGCGAACGGCCTTGGCTCGCCGGGTCGGCGCCGCCAGCCTGCGGCGATGAGGTGGTTCCGAAACCTGGCGATCGGCGTGCTGGCCTTGGTGGTCCTGGCGGTGGTCGCCTACTGCACGCCCTATCCGCTGTTCGCGCATCACTACGCCCATGGGCGGTTCGACCTCTGGTCCGACCGGGCGATCGATGAGGCCGGCGCGGCCCGCGTGCTGGATGACGCCCAGCGGCGCATCACACGCTCCGCCCTGGACGACGGGCGCCAGCGCTTCCGGGTGTTCGTCTGCAACGACAACTGGAAGCTCGCCCTCTATTCGGGCAGGGGCCAGGGCGGCATGGGCGGGGCGACCGACGTCTACCTGACCCGTAACATCTATCTGCGCGAGGCGGATCTCTCGACCAACCGACTGGTCCCGGCCCATCCCGGGCGCGCGCCGATGGGCGACCGGCCGCTCAGCTACTACATCGCCCACGAGGCGACCCACGTCCTGGAGAGCCGGGCGCTGGGGCGGCTGATGAGCCTGCGCTACCCGACCTGGATGCGAGAGGGCTACGCCGACTATGTGGGCAAGGCCGGCCAGTTCGACGTGGAGGCCAACCTCGCGGCCCTGAAGGCCGGCGACCGGTCGATGGATCCCAGGGCGAGCGGGCTCTATCGGCGCTATCAACTGGCCGTGGCCTATGAGCTCGACGCCGAGCACGTAAGCGTGCGTCAGATGTTCGACAGTCGCGCGCCAGAGGATCAGGTGCTGGCGCGACTGCGGGCCGATCCGAATTTCGGGCGCTAGGCGTCGGCGTCAGCCGGCCTCGACCGTCTTCCAGAAAATGTCGGAGCCTTCCCCCCCCTGGAGCGGGCGCTTCGAGCCCCCATCTGTGCGCCCATGTCCACGCTGATGAAACTCCTCCCCGAACTGCTGGCGCTGGCGACGGCGCTCGCCTTCGTCGTGGTCGGCTCGCCGGGCACGATCCTGAGCTGACGTTCCGGCGGCTGTCCGCCTCCCTGAAAAGCCGCCCCCGCGCCCTGCATCCGCCCCCGGAGGCGGAGCCTTCGGCGTGCGCGCGAAAAACGTTCAAACGCTTGTTTGATTTCCGTACCGGAATGCGCCAAAACTGTCGCCCAGACGAACGGCCAACAACGACTGGGAGAGACGAGATGAGCGAGACGCTAAACAAGGCCCAAGACCGGGCGCAGTCCAGCTTCAACCTAAACCCCCAGGACGAGCTCAACGACCTGCGGATGTCGGCCAAGGCGCTGCCGCTGCTGAACCAGGTGAAGACGTTCATCGCCGAGGTGGTGAACCCCATGTCGGCCGAGTTCGAACGGCTCGGGGAAGGCAAGACCGACATCTGGTCGTACGCGCCCGGCCAGCTCGAAGTGCTGGAAGCCGCCAAGGACAAGGCCAAGGCCGAGGGTCTGTGGAACTTCTTCCTGCCCAACGCCGAGACCGGCGAAGGCCTGTCGAACCTCGACTACGCCTATATCGCGGTCGAGCTGGGCAAGAACCGCATGGCGTCGGAAACGATGAACTGCGCCGCCCCCGACACCGGCAACATGGAAGTGCTGGAACGCGTCGGCACGCCCGAACAGAAGAAGAAGTGGCTTGAACCGCTGCTGCGCGGTGAAATCCGCTCGGCCTTCGCCATGACCGAGCTGAACTCGGCCTCTTCGGACGCCAAGAACGTCAACACCCGCGCGACCCTGGTGGGCGACGAGTACGTGATCAACGGCGAGAAGCACTACATCTCCGGCGCCGGCGATCCGCGCTGCAAGGTCATGATCACCATGGTGCAGACCAACCCGGATGGTCCGCCGAACCTGCGCCAGTCGCAGATCCTGGTTCCCACCGACACCCCCGGGGTGAAGATCATCGGTCCGCAGCACGTGTTCGGCGATCCCGATGCGCCGCACGGCCACATGCACATCGTGTTCGACAACGCCCGCGTGCCGGCCTCGAACATGCTGCTCGGCGAAGGCCGCGGCTTCGAGATCAGCCAATTGCGCCTCGGCCCGGGCCGCATCCACCACTGCATGCGCGCCATCGGTTCGGCCGAGAAGGCGCTGGACCTGATGGTCACCCGCGGCCTCACCCGGACCGCCTTCGGCAAGCCGCTCGTTCAGCTTGGCGGCAATATCGAGCTCATTTCCCGCGCCCGCATCGACATCGAGGCCATGCGCCTGATGGTGCTCAAGGCCGCCAAGGCGATGGACGTCCTGGGTAACCAGGAAGCTCGCGTCTGGATCCACATGGTCAAGGCCATGATCCCGGTCCGGGTCTGCGAGATCATCGACCAGGCGATCCAGATGCACGGCGCGCTCGGCGTGTCGCAGCACACCCCGCTGGCCCGTATGTACGCGAACACCCGCACCCTGCGGATCGCGGACGGCCCGGACGAAGTGCACCACATGGTGGTCGGCCGCAACGAGCTGCGGCAGTACCGCGAGATGCCCCGCGATCCTGGCGAGACCTCGATCTTCCGGCACTAGGTTCTGATGGGCTCCTGGACCGCGGCCTATGTGCTGGCCGCGGTCCTGATCACTTCGGCATTGTCTGGCGCCATCGGCATGGCCGGTGGCGTCATTCTCATGAGCGCGCTCGCCCTGGTGATGCCGGCCGCGCCCGCGATCGCCCTGCACGGGCTGGTCCAACTCGGCTCCAACGGCTGGCGGATCGCGATCCACCGCAGGCACGTGCGCTGGCGCGTGGTGGGCGTCTATGTGCTGGGCGCCCTGGCCACCATGGCCGCCTTCACCCTGATCGCCTTTTCACCCTCGCGGCTGTTCATCTTCCTGGCGCTCGGCCTGATGCCGATCATCGTCTGGCTGCCCGAGCGCTGGATCCGGCTGGACGCCAATCGTCCGCCCCACGCCCTGGTCGCCGGGATCGCCTCGACCACGCTCAGCCTGACGGCCGGGGTGAACGGCGCCTTCAACGATCTGTTCTTCATCCGCACCGACATGACCCGCCACGAGGTGATCTCGACCAAGGCGGCGGTGCAGGTGTTCGGCCATCTGGCCAAGGTGGTGTTCTACGGCGCGCCCTTGATGTCGCTGGCGGCGACGCCCGGCGGGCCGCCTGCCTGGTTGCCACTCGCCGCCCTGCCGATGTCGATGGTCGGCGCGCTTCTGGGCTCGCTGGCGCTGGACCGGATGAGCGACGCCAATTTCCGCGATATCCGCCGCTGGCTGATCACCGGGGTGGGGGCGCTGAACCTGGTCCAAGCCGCGCGGATCATCCTGCACGCCCAAGGCTGAGCGCCGCGGTTCGCACCTGGCTCCTGAAGCTGGCCACCAGGCCGGAGGTCTCGCGCCTGCGGGTCGCCAGCAGCATGGGTGCGGTGAGGCCGGCCGCATCCTCGAGACCCGCGAAAGCCACGCCTTCGACGTTCATCCGCTGCATCGAGGCCGGTACGATGGAGACGCCGAGGCCCGCCGCGACCAGGCCGAGGGTCGAGGACATGCGCGGCGCCTCCTGGGCCACGATCGGGCTGAACCCCGCTGCGTAGCAGGCCGACAGGATCGCGTCGTAGAGGCCGGGCCCGGTGGGGCGGCGATAGAAGACGAAGGTCTCGCCGGCCAGGGCCGAGAGCGCGATCGGCCAGCCGGCGAGGGCGTGTCCCGGGGGCAGGGCCGCGACCATCGGCTCTTCGAACAGGGGCTCCAGCAGGAGGCCCGAGGTGTCGGAGGAGGTGGAGCGGACGAAGGCGGCGTCGAGCCGTTCGTCGCGCAGGGCCTGGGCGAGCTCCGGGGTGCCGTCCTCGGCGAGCCCCAGCAGGACGCCGGGCCGCGCCTCGCGGAAGGCGCGGATCTGCTGGCTGACGAAGGGGTTGAAGGCGCCGGAGCTGGTATAGCCGACGGCGAGGCGGCCCTGCTCGCCGCGGGCGGCGCGCCGCGCGGTCTGGCCGAGGCGGGCGGCGCGTTCCAAGACGTCGCGGGCCGCCTCGATGGCGACTCGGCCGGCCTCGGTGGGGCGCATGCCGCGCGGGTGGCGCTCGAACAAGGGCACGCCCCAGTCCTCCTCGAGCAGGCGGATCTGGCGTGTAAGCGGCGGCTGCTGGATGCCCAGCCGCTCGGCCGCGCGGGTGAGGTTGCCCTCCTCGGCCACGGTGACGAAATAGCGGAGCTGGCGCAGTTCTGTCATCCATACTCACAGAGTATCGAGATCGACTTTTCTATATATTGGACGTGCTTGCGGCCTAGGTCCATCAGGGACGGAGCATCATCCACGGGGGAGCGGCCATGACCGCATCGCCATACACGGACGCACTGGAGCTCCAGCTGATCGACTGGCTGGAAGCCAGGCCCAGGACCTATCGCGAGACCATGGAGGCCTGGGGCACCCATTGTCCGCGGGAATCCATCTGGGAGGACTGCGTCTCCGCCGGGCTGGTCGAGATCGCCGGCCGACGGGTGCGGGCCACGGCCCGCGGACGGGCTCGGCTGAAGCAAGGCGGCGCCGTCCAGTGAGCGTGATCGTCGCCGGCTTCCTGGTCGTCCTCTCCTTCATCACCGCCACCCTGTCGGGCGTGTTCGGCATGGCCGGAGGACTGGTCCTGATGGGCGGGCTCGCCCTGGTGCTGCCGGTCTCGGCCGCTTTCGTCACCCACGGCATCCTGCAACTCGTGGCCAACGGCTGGCGGGCGGTGCTGCATCGCAAGTACGTCGACTGGAAAATCGTCGGCATCTATGCGGCCGGCTCGCTGACGGCCGGGGTCGTGGTCTCGTTGATCGCGATCACGCCGTCGAAGCCCTTCCTCTACCTGTTCATGGGCCTCCTGCCGGTCCTGCTGTGGCTGCCGCAGAGCTGGATCAAGCTGGACGCCGCGCGGCCGGGGCAGGCCCTGCTGTCGGGCCTCATGGTGACGGGGGTGAACCTCACCGCCGGCGTCGCCGGGCCGCTGCTCGACATCTTTTTCGTGCGTACGGCCCTCACCCGCCACGTGATCGTCGCCACCAAGGCCGCGACCCAGGTGTTCGCGCACCTCGCCAAGATCCTGGTCTATGGCGCGCCGCTGATCGCCAATTCGGGCGAGGGCCTGCCGCCCTGGTGGCTGTTCGCGCTGGCCATCCCGCTCTCCATGGCCGGGACGGCGGTGGGCGGGGTGATTCTCGACCGGCTGAGCGACGTGAACTTCAAGCGCTGGACCCGGCTGATCGTGACGGTGATCGGCGTCACCTACCTGGTCCAGGCGGGCCAGCTGTTCTTCCACGCCCGATAGGCCCTGCCGCCGAGGCCGGAATGGCCCTTCCGCCCTGGACGCGGTGCGCCTAAGCCGGTCGCATCGACAAGTGGGGTGTGGCGTGAAGATCGAAACCCAGGTGCTGGAGAACCGCTTTGTGCGGCTGGAGCCGATGAGCGAGGGGTGGCGCGAGGAGCTGCGCGCCGCCTGCGAGGCCGATCCCGAGACTTGGGCGCGGCTCTATCCGTTCTCCTGGGCCGGCGAGCACTTCGAGCCGACCTGGAAGATGCTGATGGGCGACGTCGCGGCCGGCCGGACCATCGGCCAGGCGGTGGTCGTGGACGGGACCTGCGTGGGCCTGACCTGCTTCTCCAGCATCGACAACGCCAACGGCGTGGTGGAGATCGGCGGCACCTATTACCGGCCCGACCAGCGGGGCGGCCCGGTCAATCCGTCCTGCAAGCGGCTGATGATGGGCCACGCCTTCGAGAGCGGCGCGCGGCGGGTGGTCTACCGGGTCGACGCGATCAACACCCGCTCGCGCGCGGCGGTGACCAAGCTGGGCGCGACGGAGGAAGGCATCCTGCGCCAGGACCGCGTGACCTGGACCGGTCGAATCCGCGACACGGTGATCTTCTCGATCCTGGCCGACGAATGGCCGGGCGTCCGCGATCGGCTGGACGCCCGGCTTTCGGCCTTCGGCTAGGCGCTGGCGGCCGTGCGTTCCTGGGCGGCGGGGAAGAACACCTTGTCGGCGTTCTCGGCCACCTCCTGGGCGGTGTAGGGCCGGCCCGGCTGGAAGCCGTCGGTCTGCAGCATCTTGATCTCGCGCACGCCGCGGGAGGAGACGCCCAGCACCTTGCCGGTGTGGTCGGCGGCGAGGTCCGAGGCCATGAACAGCACGCCCGGCGCGACGTTCTCGGGCAGGCTCAGCGGATCGGGCTCGCGGCCCTGGCGGCCCGGCAGGTCGGAGGTCATGCGGGTGAAGGCGCCGGGGGCCAGGCCCATGACGCGGATGCCGTACTTGCGTCCCTCGATCGAGAGCACGCGCATGAAGCCGTAGATGCCGGCCTTGGCGGCGCCGTAGTTCGACTGGCCGAAATTGCCGTAGAGGCCGCTGGTCGAGCTGGTCATGATGATCGTGCCCGGCTTGCCGTTGTCCTTCAGCCACTTCCAGACCGGCATGGTGCAGCAATAGGTGCCCTTCAGGTGCACCTTGACCACCAGGTCCCAGTCCTGCTCGGAGGTGTTGGCGAAGGTCTTGTCGCGCAGGATGCCGGCGTTGCAGACAAGGATGTCGACTTGGCCGAAGTTATCCAGGGCGGTCTTCAGGATGTTCTCGCCGCCGGCCATGGTGGAGACGTCGTCGCCATTGGCCACGGCCTTGCCGCCCGCCGCCACGATGTCGTCGACCACGGTCTGGGCCGCGCTCTTGGAGCCGTCGCCCGATCCGTCCCGCGCCCCGCCGAGGTCGTTGACGACCACCGAGGCGCCTTCCTTGGCGAACAGCTTGGCGTAGGCCTCGCCCAGTCCGCCGCCCGCGCCCGTAATGATGGCGACCTTGCCGTCCAGCAAACCCATGTCGTGTCTCCCTAATGAATTATGGTGTGGGGCGATCATCCGACCGCGCCGCGTCGGAGTCGAGCCCTTCGGCGCGCACCTTGGTCACGCAACGGCAGCTGGAATAGGGACTCTACATCCGCGCGCCAGCCGCTAACCTGCCCTCAAGGTCGAAGCGAACAAACGGCCGTTTCAGGGAGAGTGCGCGTGTCCGATCCGAGTCCGGCCGTGGAGGCGCATGGCGCCGGCGCGGTCGCCGATCCGCCCATCACCAGCGAGATCGGCGGCGACGCCCCCCTGAACCGCGGCGGCGTGGCCTGGTCTCTCTTCGAGGGCGCGCGCAATCCTTATGTGATCCTGGTCACCATCTACATCTTCGCCCCCTACATCGCCGCGACCATGGTCGGCGACCCGGTGAAGGGCCAGGCGGTGATCTCGCAATGGAGCCAGTATTCGGGCTGGGTGGTGATGGCGACCGCGCCGTTGCTGGGCGCCTCGATCGACCAGCTCGGGCGACGGAAGATCTGGCTGGGCATGATCGTCGCGGCGATGGTCCCGATGATGGCGGCGCTCTGGTGGGCCAAGCCGGACCTCAGCGGCCTGTCGATCACCATGACCATGCTGCTGACCACCCTGATCGGGATCGGCTTCTCCTATTCGGAGGTGCTGCACAACTCGCTGCTGGTTCGGGCGGCGGGCCTGGGCGGGGCGCACAAGGCCTCGGGCCTGGCGCTGGCGCTGGGCAACGCGTTCTCGGTCTTCGCCCTGGGCTTCACCGCCTGGGCCTTCGCCCTGCCGGGCAAGGTCGACTGGAGCTGGGTGCCGAAGGAGCCGCTGTTCGGGCTGAGCACGGCCACCCACGAGCACGAACGGGTGGTGGCGCTGATGGCTGCGGGCATCTTCGCGATCGGCGCGATCCCGCTGTTCCTGTTCACCCCGGACGCGGAGCCGACCGGCACCCCGGTGGGCAGGGCGTTCGCCGACGGGGCCAAGCAGCTCTGGCGGATGATCGCGACCGTGCGCCACTACAAGGACGCCGCGATCTATCTGGTCAGCCGGATGTTCTATGTCGACGGCATGAACGCCATCCTGATCTATGCCGGCATCTACGCGGTGGGCGTCATGAAGTGGGGCGCGCTGGAGATGCTGGGCTACGGCGTCATCCTGTCGGTGCTGGCGGTGCTGGGCGGCTTCGTCGGGCGGTGGATGGACGCCGGCCTGGGGCCGAAGAACTCCGTCCGGGTCTCGATCTTCATGTCGCTGCTCGGGATCATCGGCTTCCTCGGCATGGCGCCGGACAAGATCCTCTACTTCTGGAGCTACGATCCGGCGGCCCATGCGCCGATGTGGAACGGGCCGATCTTCCGTACCCTGCCCGAGGTGATCTTCCTCCTGATCGGGTTCAACAACGCCATCTTCATCACCGCCCAGTACGCCAGCTCCCGCACCATGCTGACCCGGCTGACGCCGCCGGAGCAGACCGGGGCCTTCTTCGGGGTCTATGCGCTGTCGGGCGTGGCGACGGGGTGGCTCGGACCGATGATGGTCAATCTCGGCACCAATCTCACCCACAGCCAGCAAGGCGGATTCGCGACCATCATCGTCTTGCTGGCGATCGGTTTCGTGGGCCTGCTATTCGTGCGCGGAGGCGGCCGCCGCCTCGCCTGACGCCTTTCCTTCGACGGCTGCGGAGGCTAAGGGCCGCGACATGCAGGTCGCGGTCATGCTCGCCGCTCCGTGGCGCGAGCCGGCGGAGGCCGTCCAGGCGTTCGCCGAAGAGCCCTGGACGCTGGCGTTCCTATCCGGCGGGGGCGGCGCGCGCGCGCGCTGGTCCTATCTGGCGCGCGAGCCCGACGTCGTGCTGCGTCTCGACCCCGACGATCCGCGCGACGTTTTCGCCGAGCTGAAGGCCATGCTGGGCGAAGCGGCCGGGACGCTGGCGGAGGGCCCTCCGTTCCAAGGCGGCGTCGCGGGGCTCGCGACCTATGAGCTCGGAGATCGGGTCGAACGACTGGGCCTCGCCCGCGCCTCCGGCTGGCCGGACCTCGCGGCCGCCCGCTATCCGGCGATCCTCGCCTTCGATCATCAAGCCCGGCGCGTGCTGGCGATCGGCCGCGGCGCGGGGCCGGAGGACGCCGATGCGCGGGCGCGAACCGCGTTGACCTGGCTCGATACGCCCTCGAGCGCCGGCTGGCGCGGCCGACTCTCCGCGACGCTCGCGGCGGACGACGGCGCGGCCTACGAGACCGCCGTCGCCCAGATCGTGGAGCGGATCTCGGCGGGGGAGTTCTTCCAGGCCAATATCGCCCGTGCCTGGCGTGGCCGCCTGGCGGCGGGCGCGGCGCCCGGCGACCTCCTGGAACGCCTGGTCCGCGAAAGCGCGGCGCCATTCTGCGCCTATCTGCGGCTGCCGGGTGCGGCGGTGGTGTCGAACTCGCCGGAGCGGTTCGTGCGGGTGGCGGCCGACGGCGCCGTCGAGACCCGGCCGATCAAGGGCACGCGGCCGCGCGGTCGCCACCCGGGCGAGGACGCCGCCCTGGCGCGGGAGCTCGCCGAAAGCGCCAAGGATCGCGCCGAGAACCTGATGATCGTCGACCTGATGCGCAACGACCTGGCCCGCGTCTGCGCGCCCGGAAGCGTCGCGGTTCCTGACCTTTGGACGGTGGAGAGCTTCGCCAACGTGCACCACCTCGTCTCGACTGTGACAGGGCGCCTGGCGCCGGGCGCCGCCGCCGTCGACCTGCTGGCCGCGGCCTTTCCGCCGGGCTCGATCACCGGCGCGCCCAAGGTCCAGGCGATGAAGGCCATCGCGGGTCTCGAGGCGGCGCGCGGGCCCTATTGCGGCGCCATGTTCTGGGCGAGCGTCGACGGCGCCTTCGATTCCAGCGTGCTGATCCGAACCGTGAGCTGCATGGCCGACGGCTCCGGCTGGCGGGTGGAGGCGCGGGCGGGGGCCGGCATCGTGGCCGACAGCGATCCCGGCGCCGAACGCCTGGAGACCGAGGCGAAGATCGCCGCCATCGCCCATGCCCTGACCGGAGACGCCGGATGATCCCGCACGACGATCGGGGCCTGCTGCTCGGCGACGGCCTGTTCGAGACCGTGCTCGCGACGGGCGGGGCGTTCGATGCGCTGGAGGCTCATCTCGACCGGATGACGGCCGGCTGCGCCGTCCTGGGCCTCCCGCCGCTGGATCGGGCGGGCGCTGAGGCGGCCATGCGGCGGGCCTTGGCGCCTCTAGGAGCCGCGCGGGCCGCCGTGCGGCTGACCCTCACGGCCGGATCGGGCGGGCGGGGACTGGACCGGCCCCAGGACGCCGCACCCCGGATATTCGCCACCGCCGCTCCGTCACCTCGCGCCGACGGGCCGCTGCGGCTCTTCCTGTCGAGCGTGAGGCGCAATGAAGGGTCGCCGGCGTCGCGGTTGAAGACCCTGGCCTACCTCGACAGCGTCCTGGCCCGGGCCGAGGCGCGGGCGGCCGGCGCCGAGGAGGCGATCATGCTGAACGGGGAGGGCGCGGTTGCTTGCGGCGCGGCGGCGAACATCTTCTGGCTTACCGGCGACATCCTCTTCACCCCGGCGATCGGCTGCGGGGTCCTGGCGGGCATCGCCCGCGCCCGGGTAATGGCGGCGGCCGGCCGGCTGGATCTTGAAGTGCGCGAGGGCGCCTACCCGTTCGAGGACCTCGCGAGGGCCGAGGCCGTCTTCCTGACCAACAGCCTCATAGGTGTGCGGCGCGCGACGGGATCCGGGATCGGGGCGTCGGCCTCGCCGGCCGTGGAGCGCTTGGCGGAGATCTTCGCCTAGCTGGTGGACCAGATGACCTGGCTGCCCTTGCGGGGCTTCAGGTAGTACTTTTCGTTGAAGGTCAGCGTATTCGGCAGGGCCTTCTGCAGGGCGGAGGTATAGGTGTAGCGAACCTCCGCCATGACGACGCTTTCGTTGGCCGCGATGAGGCCGGTCGGCAGGCCGGTGACGGTCGCGCCGGCGGCGAGGGCGGGAAGGGCGGTGCCGGAGTTCTTGCTCCACGACACCTGCGGCGTCCCGCTGGAGTTGGCCACGACGCTGGTGATCCGCATGGACAGCGTACCGGCCGGGAACGGGGCGATCACGGCCTGGCCGACCTTGAACACGTCATTGATGTCGGACTGGCTGACCTGGGTGTCCTGGGCAACGAGGTCGCCGATGGTCGAGGCGACGTGGCTGGCCCGGCGGTCGGCCATCATGCCCTGGGTCAGTTCCGCGAGCCCGCAATAGAGCAGGATCATCAGCGGCGCGACAAAGGCGAATTCGACGGCGGCCGTGCCGCGGCCGTCCCGGAAGAAACGCATCAGCTGCATTTGGCCCCCTGAGGCGTCTGGCTCGACCAGGGTTCGTTACGGAAGCTGGTCGTGGCGTTGATCAGGCGCTTGCCGGAGCCGGAACCCATATTGACCAGGGCGGCGTTCAGCAGCGGCGTGAAGATGGTCCAGGCGTAATAGGTGCGCACCAGCACGATGTCGCCCGGATTGCCCGTGGTGAAGCAGGTGGTGGCGCCGTTGAACGTTGTGGCGTTGGTCGGGCCGGTCGCACTCAGGGTGTTGAAGTCGTTGAACGTCTGAACGTCGACCGAGAGGTTGGCGCCGCAGGCCGACGACAGCCAGCTCATCTTCGCGCAGACTAGGTTCTTGAAGTCGGTCTTGGAACTGGCGCCGCTGGTCTGGAATTCGCCCGTGCGGATCTGGCGGGCCGCGGCGTCCGTGGCGTTCGACAAGGTGGTCGACACCAGGAAGACCATGCCGAGTTCGATGATCCCGAACAGCAGCACCAGGAACGGCAGGGCGATGATCGCGAACTCGACCGCCGTCGCGCCGCGCTGGGCGCGGACGAACCGCCGCAAGGCGGCGATCGGGTGGAGGCGGGTGCGCGTCATGACGTCCTCAGGACCGGAAGGTCCCGACAGGATAGCCGGCCGTGCTGAATCCAAGGTTTAAGGATTGGACTTCGGCGCCTCGGCCGTCACGGCCGAGGGGGAGGCCGTCGAGGCCACCGTCACCGCCCGTTCGCAGCGGGAGGCGCAGGCGTAGGAATCGACGTGCGGGCCGGTAGGACCGCCGCGGATGGCCGTGATGTGGCCGACATCCCCGCCGGAGACCACGACCTGGCGGTCCATGAGCACGTGGCCGCCACCGTCCATGATCAGAAGGTTGGTGACGCCGAAGGCTTTGCCGAGCACCACGGCGTTGCGCGGGTCGAGCACATTGATGTCTGCGATGGCCGGATTGCCGATCATCACGTTCATGGCGCCGGGCGGCAGGGCGACCGCGACGCTCTGGTCGACGGGCACGGTGAGGCCCTGGGCGAGGCTCGATGTGGCCGCGGCGGTCACGAAAGCGAGGGCGGCGAGGCCCGAAAACAGTCGGCGCATGGCTGGGTCCGAAAAAAAGTTTCAAGCCGAGGGTCGCGGCGAATGGTCAAGAAACACTGAATTTTAGGCGACTCACGCGCGCGCGAGAGTCATTATGCAAAATCGCTGGAATCGGGCCCATTCAGCCCTCTTGGTTAACAAGAGATAATAGTAAACTCAAGTAAACCATAGATAAAATTCCTCGAATACTTCGATGTTTACTCGACATTAAACGAGATGGGCGAAAACCATCCTGCGAATTCGAGGTGAGCAGGCCGCTGGCTTGAAGCCTCAAGCGACTGCTCGCAACACAGGAGAACGACCCATGTCTAAGTTTGTCACCCGCTTCGTGAAGGACGAATCCGGCGCCACGGCTATCGAGTATGGCCTGATCGCCGCCCTGATCGCCGTCGTGCTCATCACCGCGATGAACACCCTGCAAGGCAAGATCACCGGCACCTTCTCGAAGATCTCGGCGGCGATGCCGTAAGCAATTTCGACGTACCGCGTCGAAATCGCAGGGGCCGCGATGCGAAAGCGTCGCGGCCCTTTCGCTTTTCAACCCTCCGTTCACCTTGACCACCCATGGTCGGGTCGAACCCGAAGCCGACCGGATCCGAGATGATTCCCCCACTCCTGCAGGCTGCTCTGCTCTCGATCTTTCCGGCCATGGTGATCGTCGCGGGTCTGCGCGACGTGACCAGTTACACGATCCCGAACTGGATCTCGGGCGTGCTCATCCTCGGCTTCTTTCCGGCCGCCTTCGCCCTGGGATTGCCCCCAAGCGCGATCCTTCTCCACGCCGGCGTCGGGGTCGCGGCCCTGGCGGCGGGCATGGTCATGTTCGCCCTGGGCTGGATCGGCGGTGGCGACGGCAAGCTCTTCGCCGCGGCGGGGCTCTGGCTCGGCATCCCCGCGGTGTTCACCTATGTGGTGGTCACCGGTGTGGCGGGCGGCGCGCTCGCCGTCCTGCTGCTCGGCCTGCGCTCCCTTTGGATGCGCCCCTACACCCAGAACGGACCCGCCTGGTTCGGCCGGCTGGCCACTCCGGGGGAGAACGTTCCCTACGGCGTGGCGATCGCGTTCGGCGCGCTCTTCGCCTTTCCGGCCTCGAACCTCGCCCTGGCCTTTCACGGTCTCGGCTGACGGACGCCCTTAGCCCTGCGTTAACCATGCGCGGGGGAAAAGACTGAAAGCCTCGGCAAAAGGTCGGGGACCGAACCCAGCGCGCCGTTCCGAAGACGGTTCGCCACCTGGCCCGCGGTGCGGGCGCTTTTGGTCGTCGTACATGGGCGCAGTCCGCATCGGCATCATCGCATTGGCCGCCCTGGCCGCCATCATGCTGGCCTTCATGGTCCGCGGCATGATCGCGCCCAAGAAGGCGGAAGTCCCGGTCGCCGCCGCGCCGGCCCCGCCACCCAAGCCCATGGCCCAGGTCCTGGTCGCCAAGCACGACCTGGCGATCGGCGCTCGCCTGTCCGCGGCCGATCTCGGCTGGCAGCCCTGGCCGGTCGAAGCGCTCAACGCGGCCTTCGTCACCGATGGCGCCGTGCCCGCCCCGCAGCCCCAGGGCGCCGAGAAAGTCGCAAAGAAGGCCGCCCAGGCGACCCAGGACCTGGTGATCGGCTCCGGCCCGATGCAGGCCTTCGAGGGCGCCATCGTGAAGGACCCCATCGCCCAGGGCGAGCCGATAACGGCGCGCAAGGTGCTGCGGGCCGGCGACAGCAACTTCATGGCCGTGGTCCTGAAGCCCGGCATGCGGGCCATGTCGATCCCGATCAACGCCGAAACCGCCGCCGGCGGCTTCATCCTGCCGGGAGACCGGGTCGACGTGCTGCAAAGCCGGCCTGGCCCGGAAGGCAAGGGCTTCATGACCGAGACCCTGATGCGCAACCTGCGGGTCCTGGCCATCGACCAGAAGCCGGAAGCCGCCAAGGACGCCCGCGCGATGGTCGGCGCCGTGGCCGTGCCCGAAGTGCCCGCGGGCGACACGCCGGTGCTGGCGCGCGGCAAGGCTCAGGGCGAGATGCAACTCGTGCTCCGCTCCTATGCCGATCTCGGCGGCGGCGCCTCGCGCGGCTCTCCCCAGCGTGGAAACACCGGCATGCGGGTCTATCGCGGCGGCCAGATGATGGAGGTCGGTTCGCGATGAAACCGCGCATTCTGCTCTCGACGCTCACCGCCCTCGCCGCCGCGGTCCTGCCGCCGGCGCCGGTGGCGATCGCTCAGACCGAGGCGGCGGCCTATGGTCCCGCCACCGCAGCCAGTTCGACCATCCGGGTCGATCTCGCGGCGCCCGGCGGCGCGGCCCAGTCCTTGTCCTTGCCGGCCGGCAAGTCGGCGATCGTCGACCTGCCGATCGACGTTCGCGACGTCCTGGTCTCCGCGCCCGGCGTGGCCGACACGGTGCTGCGAAGCCCGCGACGCATCTTCATCATGGGCCTCAAGCCCGGCACGACCGACGCGGTCTTCTTCGATTCCACCGGCCGGCGCGTCCTGTCGCTCAACGTTCGGGTCGACGCCGACGTCGCGGCCATCTCCCAGACCATCAACCGCATCATCCCCAACGCGCAGGTGAAGGTCGACGCGATCAACGACAACGTCATCCTGTCCGGTCAGGTCGCCAATCTGGGCGACGCCGACAAGGCGCTGCAGATCGCCCGCGCGGCGGTGGGCGGCGCGGCCAGCGGCGACGGCAGCAAGGTGCTCAACATGTTGAGCATCGCCGGCAAGGACCAGGTGATGCTGAAGGTCCGCGTCGTCGAGATGCAGCGCAACGTGATCAAGCAACTCGGCGTCTCGACCGACATCCTGGTGAACGACGGGGTGAAGGCGTTCAGCCTCGGCCGGTCGAACACCTTCGGGGTGAACGGCTCCCTGATCGGCGGCGCCGACGCCTGCTACGGCCGCAACAACGCGCGCACGACGACGGTCTCCAACACGAGCACGACCAATACCGGCACGACGACGTCGAACTCGGCGGGGACCAGCACCAGTACGACCCTCACCACCACGGATCCGGTCACCGGCGCGACCACGACCACCACGACCACCAACGACGCGTCCAACGGCGGGAACAACAGTACGACCAACGTCCTGCAGAACGCGCTGAGCGGCCTGGCCACCACGGCGTTCAAGACCGCCACCGGCAGCAACACCAACGCCTGCCTTCAGGCCTTCGAGCGGGTCGGCCTAGTCCGCACCCTGGCCGAGCCGAACCTGACCGTGGTGTCCGGCGAGTCAGCCAAGTTCCTGGCCGGCGGCGAGTATCCGATCCCGGTCTCACAGGACCAGACCGGCCGCATCACCGTGGACTACAAGCCCTTCGGCGTCGGTCTTGGCTTCACCCCGGTGGTGCTGTCGTCCGGCCTGATCGCGCTGAAGATCTCCACGGAGGTGTCCGAGCTCAGCACTGTCGGCGCCTTCACACTGGCCTCCAGCTCCTCCAGCACCAGCCTGACGATCCCCGCCCTGAACGTGCGGCGGGCCGAGACCAGCGTCGAGCTGCCTTCCGGCGGAGCCCTGATGATCGCGGGCCTGCTGCAGGAAAAGACCAAGCAGAACCTCGACAGCCTGCCCGGGGTCACCACCCTGCCCGTCCTGGGCAGCCTGTTCCGTTCGCGGGATTACCTCGCCGGCGAGACCGAGCTGGTGATCATCGTCACCCCCTACATCGTCCAGCCCACCAGCCCCGACAAGTTGCAGACCCCGGTCGACGGCCTGCGGATCGCCGACGACGCCTCGACCATCCTGCTGGGCGAATTGAACAAGGCCTACAAGACCAAGCCGCAGCCGGGCCCCGGCCGCGCCTATCAGGGGCCGTACGGCTACGTGATCGAATGACCCAGCCTCCACGCGCCCTGACCGCGCCGCTCCTCGCGCTCGCCGCCCTGGCCAGCCTTTCGGCCTGCGCCACCAAGGTGCCCGATCGGGTCGGCAAGGAAGCCAAGACTCCGACCGAGCATTTCGCGATGCGGGCCGAGCCGATGGACACCGAGGTGCGCCTGGCGGTCCATGCCCAGGGGTTGTCGGCCAACCAGGCCGCGGCGCTCGCCCAGTTCGTGAGCGACTGGTCCGACAGCGGCGGTGGCACCATCACCCTGCGCTCGCCCACCGGCGGCGCCGACGCCGGCGCGGCCGCGCACATCACCGACGGCGCCCGCGCCTTCCTGATCGAGCAGGGGGTTCCCGCCGACCATATCCAGGTCGTCAGCTACGACGCCCACGGCGAGCCGGCCCCGATCCTGCGTATCGGCTACTCGGCCTACCGCGCCATCGTGCCGTCCTGCGGCAAGACCTGGACCAATATCTCGCATTCGGCGAGCAATGACGTGCAGCCCAACTTCGGCTGTTCGGTCACCGCCAACATGGCCGCCCAGATCGCCGATCCGGCCGATCTGGCCCATCCCCGCCAGATGACCCCTGGCGACGCGACGCGCCGGGTCAACATGCTGGACAAGTATCGCAAGGGCCAGGTGACGTCCTCGGAGAAGGACGACCAGGCCAAGGGCGTCGTTTCGGATGCGATCAAGTGATGCAGGGCAAGCCGCAATCTGACCCCTTCGACCTGGACTTCGAGGCCGACGACGAGTTCGACGGCGGCACGGAGTCCGGCTGGCGTAGCGAAGCGCCGGTCTCAGCGGATGACGCGTTCGCCGCGCCCGCGGCCGACTTCGCGGAGCCACCCGCCGAGGAGGCGGATCCGGCCTTCGGCGAGACGGAGGAGGCTTCGTCGGCCGGCCCGGCCCTTCCCGACGTCGATCTGCTGGCCGCCACGCCTCACAGCCCGGTGCACGACCTGATCGCCGGCGCCGAAGCGGCGTTCGGCGAGACGGCCCTGCCGCGTATCACCATCCACATCTTCTGCGACGCCAGCGAGACCGCGGAGCTCGCCGACAAGGCGGCCGCCGACCGGCGCATGGAACGCGCCACGGTGGTGGTGAAGATGGGCGGCCTGCAGGCGGCCTGCGAGATGTACCAGAACCAGCCGACGCCCTCGCTGGTCATGGTCGAAAGCCGGGAGAGCGCCAACCAGCTCCTGGCGCTTCTGGACCAGTTGGCCGAGGTCTGCGACCCGGGCACCAAGGTCGTGGTGCTGGGCGCCGCCAACGACATCGCGCTCTATCGCGAGCTGATGCGCCGGGGCGTCTCGGAATACCTGGTGCCGCCACTGAACCCGCTGCAGATGGTGCGCGCGGTCACCACGCTCTACGCCGACCCCTCGGCGCCCTTCGTCGGCCGCCAGGTCGCGTTCTGCGGCGCCAAGGGCGGGGTGGGGGTCTCGACCATCGCCCACAACGTCGCGCACTCGATCACCGAGCGGCTGCAGACCGGCGCGGTCCTGGTCGACCTCGACCTGCCGTTCGGCACCGCCGGCCTCGACTTCAACCAGGATCCGCTACAGGGGGTCCACGACGCGCTGACCCAGCCGGATCGCCTGGACCCGGTGCTGATGGACCGCATGATGGCCCGCTGCACCGAGCGGCTGGCCTTGTTCGCGGCCCCGGCCAGCCTCGACGGCGACTACGAGATCGGAGCGGAGGCCTATGAGGAGGTCACTCAGAAGATCCGCTCGGCGGCGCCCTATGTGGTGCTCGACCTGCCGCACGTCTGGTCGGCCTGGAAGCGCAAGATCCTGCTGTCGTCCGACGATCTGGTGATCGTCGCGACGCCGGACCTGGCCTCGCTGCGCAACGCCAAGAACATGGTCGACATCGTGCGCCGCGCGCGTCCGAACGACGCCCCGCCGCGCCTGGTGCTGAACCAGGTCGGCGTGCCCGGGCGGCCGGAGATCCCGCTCAAGGACTTCGGCGACGCCCTGGGCCTGACGCCCTCGCTCAGCCTGCCCTTCGACCCCAAGCTGTTCGGCCAGGCGGCCAACAACGGCCAGATGCTGTCGGAGGTCGGGCCCAAGGCCCGCGCCACCGAGGGCATCGACCACCTGGCCCAGCAGATCGCGCGGCGCGATCCGCCGCCGCAGCAGAAGGCTTCGCTCCTCTCCGGCCTGTTCAAGCGCAAGTAGATGTTCGGCAAGCGTCCTACCGATGGCGATGGCAAGCGCCGCCCGCCCGAGGCCCCGCCCCCGGCGGCGGACGGGCCGGCGATCGCCACGCGCCCGCAGCGGATAGAGC
>CAMFIW010000005.1 GCA_945952355.1 uncultured Phenylobacterium sp.
AGACAAGGGCGCGAAGATGTCGCGCAGCAGCGGGTCGTGCGCCAGGCCGGAGAGCTGGGTGAAGCGATCCTTCGCCGTCAGGCCGAAGGTCTCCGCCTGCCAGGCCAGGAAGTGGGCCAGCGGCCTGTGCGAGGCGGCCACGCACTTGGGCTCGCCCGTGCTGCCGGAGGTGAACAGGAGATAGGCCGGCGCGTCGGGCGAAGCCTCGTCCAGGCCGCGTTCGTCTTCCGCCGCCTCGCCCGTCGGGTCGAAGAGGGCGACGCCGTCCGCCAGCGCCCGCGCCGCCTCGGCCAGGTCGGCCCGGCCCGCGGTCATCAGAAGGCGCGGCGCGCAGATCCTTAGCAAGGCGGCCAGTCGGGCCGGCGGATGCTCGGCGTCCAGCACGACGAACACGGCGCCCAGGCGCGCGGCGGCCAGCATGGCGCAGACCAGGTCCGCACCCCGCTCCGCCAGGATCGCCAGGCGATCGCCGGGCTTAACGCCCTGAGCGCGCAGTTTCAGCGCCAGGCTAAGAGTCCGCGCTTCAAGCGCGCCGTAGGTCAGCGCGCCTTGCGGCGAGACGATCGCGGTCGCTTCCGGCGCCGCCTTGGCGCGGGCGAGGAAGCCCGCATGGATCAGGCCGCCCCCGCCGCCGGCCAAGGGCGCGGTCGGATCGGGCATCAGGCCAGCCGGCGCGAGGTCGGCGGACCGGACACCCCGGATTGGCGCGTCGACCTTTGTGGCGAATGCGGTCAGCAAGGCCTCGATCTGGACGGCGATCGCCTCGACCCGGTCACGAGCGAACGCCTCTGCCCGGTAGAAGATGATCAGGTCGATCTCGCCGGTGTCGTCCTCGCGGATGAACCGCAAGTTCAGGTCATGGTCGTAGCGA
The DNA here is from genome assembly GCA_945952355.1 of uncultured Phenylobacterium sp. GTDB lineage: Bacteria > Pseudomonadota > Alphaproteobacteria > Caulobacterales > Caulobacteraceae > Phenylobacterium. Next base: position 872 of record CAMFIW010000005.1, read on the forward strand.
CCATAGGACATGTCCGGCCGCGTGATCCGCAGCCCGGGGCATTCGAACGTCTCGAGCGCCGGGAACCAGTTGATCCCGAAGTGCGGCGCCACGCCGGTGCGGCGGATGGCGTGATGGTAGGGGAAGAGCTCGTGCTCCAGCGCCGCGCGGATCTCGCCCCGCAGCCGGCGCGCCAGCGCCGCCACCGACTCCGCCTCGTCCACCGGGGTCGCGAGGATCAGACCATTGCTGAACACCCCGAACGCCGCCTCGGCCTTGGGGATCGACCGGCGGCCCGCGCTCTGGAAGGTGCTGAACACCTTGGGTCGCCCCGTCAGCCGCGTGAGCAGAACCAGGCAGGCGGCGTAGACATAGGTGAAGTCGGACACCCCGATCTCCACCGACGCCCGCTTGATCGCGTCGACGACGTTCGGACCGAGCCGCAGGCGCACTGGCCGGGCCGGTGTCGCCTGGGGCGCCGCATTGCGATCCTCGGGCAGGCCGGCGATGTCCTGCGCGCCGTCGAGCTGCGCGGTCCAGAAGGCCTCGGCCTTGCGATAGGCTTCCGACGACAGCCAGTCCCAGTCCCAGACCTCGCTGTAGGGAACTTCCGGCTCGAGGACGGTCGTCCCGGCATAGTGCTCGAACACCTCGGCCATGAAGGCGCGAGTGACCGTCGCGTCGGTGGTCGCGTGATGGAGGAAATAGGCGAAGACGTGGTCGTCCGGCGCGAGCCGGATCAGCAGGTAGCGATGAAGGGCGTCGGGCGTGAACCCGGCCTTGTGGAAGAACCAGCCCTCGATCGCTTCGCGCACCGCCTCGTCGTCCGCGCCCGGCATGTCGCGGCGTTCGACGGCGACCGTCGCATGAGACTCGACGTAGCGAGTGAAGCGCCCGTCGCCCGACGGCTCGTAGCCAGTGCGGCGGTTCTCGTGTCGGTCGCACGTCGCCCGCAGAGCCCGCTCGAAGCGATCGCGGTCCAAGTCCCCGCCGATGCGGATGACCAGGGGATTGCCGTACATCTCCGAAGCCATGGCCTCGGTCAGGACATAGCGTTCCTCGTTCGGGCTGAGGGTCAGGCCCTCTCGAACCCGTTCAGACGCGCGCACGTCGCGCCAGCTCACACCCTTTGTGAGTGACCGTACCGACAAACCCCATTACCCCCAGGCACACAGACACCCAATTTGGGTGACTATGTCGCCAGTTCGACACAGGTCGCCAGAGCGCGCTACTCCTAATTGAGCTAGTTCGGTGAATTCTCAGTTATAGGGCGAGTCCTTGGTGAGCGCGGCTTCCGCGGCGCAGGCCGAGGGATCGGGGGCCGGGCCGGTCGCACGGGCCTTGGCGATCTCCGCCCGCGCCACGTCCATATCCCTGCGGAAATCGGCCGAGCCGTGCAGACCGGCGACCAGAGCCGAAGCGTTGGTCCGACCGCTCTCGACGGCGCTCATATTGTGCACGCCGCAGACCATCCGGCTCTCGCCGAAGGCCCGGGCGCGGACCAGGATCTCGGTCGACCGGTCCGGGACCAGCTCGGCCAGCACCAGTCCCACCGTCCAGGAGAAGGTCACGTGGCCGGAAGGATAGTCCGGGCTACGGCCCAAGGCTTCCGACTTCTCGATGCAGATCGGGCCCTCGTCGATCTGGTAGGGCCGCTTGCGCTGATAGATGTCCTTCGGGTGGTTGGTGGCGTAGCCGATGTCAGGCCGCATCTTCACCAGCATGGCCATGGTCTTGGGCGCGTTCTGCGGGGTCAGCTCGACCCCGATCGCGCAGGCTAGGTCCTTCATGTAGTCCTGGGCCTTGTCGTCCTGCTCGGCGAGCGCCCAGCGCGGGCTGTCCTTCATCGAGCGGGTCGCCAGGAAGGCCGAACGGTCGGCCTGGTAGCGGATCGTGCCGGCCACAGGCGCCGGCGGCAGGATCTTGTAGGTGTCCGGCGCCGAGGTTCCGAGATAGCCGTCGGCGGCCGCCGGCGCCGGTTTCGGAGGGTCCTTGGCGACGGCGGCTCCGCCCACCGCCAGCCCCACGATCGCGCCCGCGACCAGCAGCTTCGTCCTGCCCTCCATGCCCCACTCCCCGGCCTGTTCCCGCCGCGATCATGGACCTTGCCGGCCTCCGCGCAAGCCGTCACGGCAACGCCACGCGTCGAAAGCTTGCGGAATTGAGAAAATTGATCTACATATTGATTAAGTTAATTTTCAGGTGACGCTTGGTTCAGAGAAAGACGCAGGATTGGCAGGCCCTCAGCGATCTGGCCCAAGGCAAGGGCTTCGTCGTCGAGCGGGTGCGGATGATCGAGACGGACATCGCCATCGAAGGCGCGTTCGAGCCGCCGCAGCTCGCCCGCCTGTCGGCGGAGGATCAGGTCTTCGTCGCCGCATTCCTGCGAAGCCACGGCTCGATCAAGGAGATGGAGCAGGTCTTTGGGGTCAGCTACCCGACGGTGAAGGCCCGGTTGAACCGCATCGCCGGAGCCCTGGAGTTCGTGGACCTCGATCCGCGCCCCTCTCGCTCCGAGGTGCTGGAGCGGCTGAGCCGCGGCGAAATCTCCGCCGCCGACGCCATAGAACAGCTGGAGGGCCGGGGATGAACGACCTGCCCACACCACCGCCGACGGCAGCGCCGCCGGATGTGCGCCAGCCGCCAGGCCCGCGCCGGAAGCGCCGCCGAGATCTTCAGGCGATGCATCGCCGCGCCCAGCGGCTGCGCTGGCGCTGGGTGCGGCCGCCGGACGAGCCCGTGGCGCCGCGCCCGATACGGCTCTGGCTGCCGCTCACCCCATTGCTGATCCTGTTCGCGCCTTTCGCGCTGCTGATCGCCGGGATCGCGGTCTTCTTGCCGCGACCGCTCGGCATGAACCCGGCCCACCTCGTCCTCGGTGTCGGCCGCACGCTGCTCGCGCTCAGTGGAACCCACGTGGAAGTCGAGGCCCCGGGCGCCTCGGTCCTGATCAAGATCTTCTAGGAGACCCGTCATGAGCGAAGATCGCCGCTCCATCCTGACCATGCTGGCCGAAGGCAAGATCACCGCCGACGAGGCCGACCGCCTGCTGGCCGCCCTGGAGCGCCACCCTCAGGGCGTCCTGCCTGGCGCGAGCCTCGCGCCCGCCGACCACAACCGCCCCAAGCCCAAATACCTTCGGGTGACCGTCGACACCGACGAGCCCGACGACGGGCCGACCAAGGTCAATATCCGGGTGCCCATGCAGCTTCTGCGCGCCGGCGTCCGCCTGTCGAGCGTGATCCCGCCGGCGGCCCGCGAGAAGGTCAACGCCGCCATGGCCGAGAACGGCGTGCCCTTCGACATCAATGCGCTGAAGCCCGAGAACCTCGAGGAGCTGGTCGAGCAACTGAACGACCTGACCGTCGACGTCGACCAGGAGCGGACTAAGGTCCGCATCTTCTGCGAATAGCACCCGAGACGCCGCACCTGTGCCGAGCCCTGCGGGGCCCGCTCCCCATAGGCGCCTCGCACCTCGCCCCTTCCGATCCCCGGGAGGGGCGTTCTGTGGAGGCGCACGCCCTATTTCGGGGACAGGCTGAATATCTCGGTTCGGGGCCGGGGCGTTGCGCCAGAGATATTCAACCCGTCCCCGAAATAGCCCCCTTGTCGGCCGGGCCGCCGACAGCTACCGCCCCCGGACTATGACCGCGCCCCGCCCCATCTCCGGCCTCGCCGAGATCGCCAACCGCTACGACGTGATCCTCTCCGACGTCTGGGGCGTGATCCACAACGGGCGCGAGAGCTTCCCCGCCGCCTGCCAAGCCCTGGCCCGTTTCCGCGCCGACCGCGGCCCCGTGATCCTGATCTCCAACGCGCCACGGCCCTCGCAGGACGTTCTGCCTCAGCTCGACGCACTCCACGTCGCCCGCGAGACCTGGTCGGCGATCGTCACGTCGGGCGACGCCACGCGCATTCTGCTGGGCGGCAAGGCCCCCGGCCCGGCCTGGCGCATCGGCCCCGACCGCGACGCCCCGCTCTATGCCGGCCTGGGCCTGGAGTTCGCCGACGCCGCCACCGCCGCCTTCGTCTCGGTCACCGGACCCTATGACGACGAGACCGAGACCGCGGAGGACTATCGCGAACGCTTCGCCGAGGCGGTGGCGCGCAAGCTGCCGCTGATTTGCGCCAATCCCGACATCGTGGTCCAGCGGGGCGACCGGCTGATCCCATGCGGCGGCGCGCTCGCCCAGCTCTACGAGGCCATGGGCGGCGAAGTGATCATGGCCGGCAAGCCGCACGCCCCGATCTACGGCCTGTCGCTCGGCGAGGCCGAGGTGATCCTGGGCCATCCGGTCGACCACAAGCGTGTGCTGTGCATCGGCGACGGCGTGCCCACCGACATCAAGGGCGCCAACGCCCAGGGCCTCGACGTGCTGTTCGTCGCCAGCGGCATCCACGGCGCGGAGACCATCGGTCCAGAGGGCCTCGACGCCCAAGCGGCCGAAGCCCTGCTCGCCAAGGGTGGGGCCGCGGCGACGTACGCCATCGCCGACCTCGTCTGGTGATCCCCTAGCGCAGCCGCTTCAGCGTGTCCGGCAAGCCCTTCGGCCAAGGCTTGAGATCCCGGTCCAGGGCCTTCAGCGCCCGATCCGGCCCGACGCGCAGGAAATGCCGCGCGCGCTCTGCATGATCGGGGTCGAGCTCGTAGACCGTCGCGTTCTCGTCGGCCGCGTCGCCGCGCAGGGTAGTCCAGTCGCCGGTGGTCATGTGCGGACCGCCGCGGTCGATATAGGTCTCCGACAACCGATAGGTCCCCTCGGCCCAGCCCGGCCCCTTCCGCTTGAGGGTGAGCGTCGTGCGGATGCCGGGACAGTCGGCGCAGGGCAGCACGCCGGTGAAGCGCAGCACAAGGGGCTCCCTCGGCGCCGCCTGGACAGGCGCCGCGAGGGCCAGGGCCGCCAGAACGGCGAGCGTTCGGATCATGGTCGCCTCCTTAGCCTTGCAAGCCTCACCCCGCCACCCGATGTCGTCTAGTCCGCACTTCGCTTGCGCCTCGAAGGCGGCTAAGGAAGCCGGCAGCATTGAGGAGGCGGCGTGCAGGGACTGTTCTTCGAAGATCTGAGCGTGGGCCAGAACGCCGAGATGACCAAGATCGTCACTGGCGCCGACATCGAGGCCTTCGCCGCCGTGTCGGGCGACACCAATCCGGTGCACCTGGACGAGGCCTATGCGCGCACCACCACGTTCCAGGGCCGCATCGCCCACGGCATGCTGTCGGCGGCCTATATCTCGGCGGTGATCGGCACCCGCCTGCCCGGCCCCGGCGCCATCTATCTCTCTCAGTCCCTGCGGTTCCGACGACCGGTGAAGATCGGCGACCCGGTGACCACCCGCGTCACGGTCGAAGCGCTGGACGAGCGGCGCGGCCATGCGACGTTCGCCACCGTCTGCCAGGTTGACGGCAAGACCGTGGTCGAGGGCGAGGCGCTGATCATGGTGCCGCGCAAGGCGAAGGACGCCTGAGGCCCATGCGGATCGTTCCCGGCTGGAAGGGCTTGGCCGACGCCGACCGCGGCGCCTCGGTGGCGCTCGGCAATTTCGACGGCGTCCATCGCGGCCACCAGCAGGTGATCGCGCTCGCCGCCAAGGCTGCGCGGGAGACCGGAGCCCCACTGGGCGTGATCAGCTTCGAGCCGCATCCGCGCCGCATCTTCCAGCCCGACGCCCCGCCCTTCCGGCTGATGACCAACGACCAGCAGGCCCGCGCGCTCGCCGGCCTGGGCGTCGATGTCTTCTACGTCCTGCCGTTCGACGCCGAGCTGGAGCACCTGACCGACCGCGCGTTCGCCCAGCGGGTGCTGCACGACGGCCTCGGCGTCCGCCACGTCTCGGTCGGCTTCGACATCTCGTTCGGCCACGGCCGCACCGGCAGCCCGGAGAGCATGCGCCAATACGGCGCCGAGATGGGGTTCGGGGTGTCGGTCGCCGAGGCGGTCGGCGAAGGCGCGGAGAAGTTCTCGTCCACCCAGGTTCGCGAGGCCCTGCGCGACGGCAGACCTGAGATCGCCGCCAAGGTTCTGGGCCGACCGTTCGCCATCGAGGGCATGGTCGAGCACGGTCGCCAGCTCGGGCGGAAGCTCGGCTTCCCCACGGCGAACGTGGCGCTGGTCGACTATGTGGTGCCGCGCTTCGGCGTCTATGCCACCCGCACCCGCCTGCCAGATGGCCGCGAGATCGCCGGCGTCGCCAATATCGGGGTCAATCCCACGATCGACGGCGTGATCGCGCCGCGTCTCGAAGTCTGGCTGTTCGACTTCGACGAGGACATCTACGATCAGGTCATCGAGACAGACCTTGTCACCTTCCTGCGCGACGAGGCGAAGTTCTCCAGCCTGGAGGCTATGACCGAGCAGGTGATGGCCGATGCGGCCCGGGCTCGCGAACTCCTGCTTCCCGAGCTCTGAGCGCGGCTGCAAAGCTTGGGTTCGCCGCGCCAGTCTGCTACAGCCCCCGCCATGACCCTGGTTCGGATGAGCTCGCGAATTATCCGCCCGGCGTGACGCCGCCGGACGAGATCCAGCGCGCGCCGGGTTTTCACCGCATTCCTCCGAGCCTTGCTGGAAAGTTCCATGGCCGACGACGCCGACCATCCTTCGCGTGACTATCGCGAGACCGTCTTCCTCCCCGACACCCCCTTCCCCATGCGCGCGGGCCTGCCGAAGCTGGAGCCCGAGATCCTGGGCCGCTGGGACGCCGCCGACCTCTATCATTCGGTCCGCAAGGTCCGGCAGGCCGCCGGCGCGCCGCTCTATGTGCTGCATGACGGCCCGCCCTACGCCAACGGCGCGATCCACATCGGCCACGCCCTGCAGAAGACGCTGAAGGACTTCGTCGTCCGCTCGCGTTTCGCGCTCGGCTACGACGTCGACTACGTTCCCGGCTGGGACTGCCACGGCCTGCCGATCGAGTGGAAGATCGAGGAAGAGCTACGCGCCAAGGGCCGCCGCAAGGACGAGGTCTCCAAGGCCGAGTTCCGCGAGAAGTGCCGCGCCTACGCCGCTCACTGGATCGAGGTCCAGAAGGCCGGCTTCAAGCGCCTCGGCGTCATCGGCGACTGGGAGAATCGCTACGCGACCATGGACTATGGCTCCGAGGCCGCCATCGTCGCCGAGTTCCATAAGTTCGTGGTTTCGAACCAGCTCTATCGCGGCTCCAAGCCGGTGATGTGGAGCCCGGTCGAGCGCACCGCGCTCGCCGACGCCGAGGTCGAGTACCACGACCACGTCTCGCCCACGATCTGGGTGAAGTTCCCGGTCGTCGAGGGCTCCGACGCCGCCCGCGGCGCCAGCGTGGTGATCTGGACCACCACGCCCTGGACCATCCCGGCCAACCGGGCGATCAGCTATTCGGACCAGATCGCCTACGCCGTCTATCAGGTCGAGGAGATGGAGACCGGCCTGGAGTTTGAGCCCTGGGCCAAGCCGGGCGACAAGCTGATCGTCGCCGAGAAGCTGGCCGAGGATGTCTTCAAGGCCGCCAAGATCGCCAAGTGGCGACGGCTCGAGAAGATCGACTGCCAGGGCATGGTCTGCGCCCACCCGCTGGCCGATCTCGACAGCTATTACGGCTTCGCCGTGCCGATGCTGGACGGCGACCACGTGACCGACGACGCGGGCACGGGCTTCGTCCACACCGCGCCGGGCCACGGCGCCGACGACTATCTGGTCTGGCTGGCCCACGGCCATCGCGAGATCCCCGACACGGTGGATCCGGACGGCGCCTACTATCCGGGCGTGGCCCTGTTCGCCGGCCTGAAGGTGCTGGAGACCGAGGGCAAGAAGGCCGGCAAGTTCGGCCCGGCCAACGGCGCGGTGACGGAGAAGCTGATCGAGGCCGGGAACCTGCTGGCCCGCGGCCGGCTGGAGCACTCCTATCCCCACTCGTGGCGCTCCAAGGCGCCGGTGATCTTCCGCAACACGCCCCAGTGGTTCATCCGCATGGACGCGCCGATCGAGACCCCGGTCCACGAAGGCAAGACCCTGCGCGAGACCGCGCTGGCCGCCATCGCCGCCACGGCCTTCCATCCGGAGGCGGGCCGCAACCGCATCCGCGCCATGGTCGAGACCCGGCCCGACTGGCTGATCAGCCGCCAGCGCGCCTGGGGCGCGCCGCTGGCCATGTTCGTCGACAAGGAGACCGGCGCGCCGCTGGTCGACGCCGAGGTCAACAAGCGCATCGTCGACCTGATCGAGGTCGAAGGCGCCGACGCCTGGTTCAACCGCCCGGTCTCGGACTTCCTGGGCCATCACGATCCGGAACGGTTCGAGAAGGTCGAGGACATCCTCGACGTCTGGTTCGATAGCGGCTCGACCCACGCCTTCACCCTGGAAGGCCGCAACAACACCCACTGGCCGGCCGACCTCTACCTGGAAGGCTCCGACCAGCACCGCGGCTGGTTCCAGTCCTCGCTGCTGGAGAGCTCGGGCACCCGCGGCCGCGCGCCGTACAACGCGGTCCTCACCCATGGCTTCACCATGGACGAGAACGGCGAGAAGATGTCCAAGTCCAAGGGCAACACGGTCGAGCCCGACACCGTGATCCGCGAGAGCGGCGCCGAGATCATCCGCCTGTGGGCCGCCATGGTCGACTATTCGGACGACCAGCGGATCGGCAAGACGATCCTCGCCACCACCACCGACGCCTATCGCAAGCTGCGCAACACCGTCCGATATCTGCTGGGCGCGCTTGCCGGCTTCACCGAAGCCGAGAAGGTGGCGCTCGAGGACATGCCGCCGCTGGAGCGGTTCATCCTGCACCGCCTGCACGAGCTCGACGGCCAGGTGCGCGCCGCCTACGACGCCTACCTGTTCCAGGACGTCAGCCGGCCGCTGACCGAGTTCTGCCAGAACGAACTCTCGGCCCTGTTCTTCGACATTCGCCGCGACGCCCTCTATTGCGACCGCCCGGATTCGCTGCGCCGCCGCGCCGCGCGCACGGTGATGGACGCGGTGTTCGAGCGCCTGACCATCTGGCTCTCGCCGCTGATCCCCTTCACCACCGAAGAGGCCTGGTCGACGCGCTTCCCGGATGCGGGTTCGAACAGCCTGCGCGTCTTCCCGCAGACCCCGACCGCCTGGGCCAACCTGGCCGAGGCCGAACGCTGGGCCAAGGTGCAGGCGGTGACCTCGGTGGTCACCGGCGCGCTCGAGGTCGAGCGTCGCGAAAAGCGGATGGGTGCGGCCCTGGAGGCGGCGCCGAAGGTGTGGATCGCCGATCCGGCCCTGGCCGCGGCCTTCGACGGCCTGGACGCCGCCGAGGTGTTCCGCACCAGCCAGGCGAACCTGGCCTCGGGCGAGGGTCCGGCCGGCGCCTTCCGCCTGGCCGAGCAGCCGGGCGTGGCGGTCGAGCCGCTGAAGGCCGAGGGCAAGAAGTGCGCCCGCTCCTGGCGGATCCTGCCCGAGGTCGGCTCCGACCCGCGCTATCCGGACCTGTCGCTGCGCGACGCCGACGCGGTGGCGGCCTGGGATGCGGCGCATGGCTGAGGCCAAGGGGTTCACCCGGCTGGGCGGCCTAGCCTTCGTGCTGGCCGCCATCGTCATCGTGGTCGACCAGATCGTCAAGGCGGCCTTCCTGTCGCTCGGCCTGCCCGAAGGGATGGGCCAGCCGTTGTTCGGGCCCTTGCACCTGACCATGGTCTGGAACCGCGGCGTCAGCTTCGGCCTGTTTCGCGCCGACCATGACCTCGTCCGCTGGGCGTTGACGGCCTTTTCCCTGATCGTCGCGGCCTTCCTGGCCTGGTGGGCGCGCAACGCCACCCGGCCGCTGCTGGGACTGGGCCTCGGCCTCGTCATGGGCGGCGCGATCGGCAACGCCATCGACCGGGCCCGCTTTGGCGCCGTCGTCGATTTCGTCGACGTGACCCGGCTGATGTTCCCCTGGGTCTTCAACGTCGCCGACAGCGCCATCACCATCGGGGTGATCTGCCTGCTGCTGGATTCGGTCCGAAAAGCGCCCGAAACCGCTGCGCCCTGAGCGGGATGAGGAAAAGTGGGAACCGGTTTTCCGCCCGCATCCCGCTCAATTCTTGTTGTTAGGTCGCGTTCACGAAATTGGTTCGTACCGATCCAATTTCGTCGCGACCTAATGCGCGTTGGCGGACCCCGCCGATTGCGCTATCTCACTTAACCTTCCCGGCCGGGGGCGGCCCAATGGAGCCTTTGAGTTCATGAATCTCAACCGAGTGATCGTGGCGACCGCCCTGATCGGGGCCGTGGGCCTCGCCGGATGCTCCTCCACGCGCAAGGCGCTGGGCATGACCAAGGTCACCCCGGACGAGTTCCGGGTCGTCTCCAAGGCGCCGCTGGTGGTGCCGCCGGACTACGCGCTTCGTCCGCCGGCTCCCGGCGAGCCGCGCCCGCAGGAGCTGCAGCCGGAAAGCGCCGCGCGCAACGCGCTTCTCGGCCGCCGCGAGGCCGCCGAGCGCGACGAGGGCGAGAAGCTGCTGGTCGCCAAGGCCGGCGCCGACAAGGCCGACCCGCTGATCCGCTTCGTCGTGGACGACGAGACCGGCGACATCGCACACAAGGACAAGTCCTTCGCCGACAAGATCATGTTCTGGAAGCCGGGCGAGCCGCGCAGCGTCTCCACTGCTCAGAACACCGGCGCGGACACGCCGGCGCCGGTCGACGCCGCCGCCGAGGACGCCAAGATCAAGGCCCTGATCGGCGACAAGCCCGTGATCATCGCCCGCGAAAAGTCGACCAAGCTGAAGCTGCCGGGCCTCTGAACCCGGCTTACTCCTCGCCCGGCGTCTTGACCGTATAGCCGGCCGCCCGCAGCCGATCGAGCACGCCGCCCTGCGCCAGCAGGGTGCGCAGCGGGGCGACGGCGATCGCGTGACCGGGCGCCTTCAGCGCGGTCTGGATGTCGGCCACCAGGTCCGACTTCACCCGGTTGTCGAAGGCCAGCGCGCCCGGCGTCACCGCGAGGCAACGCTCATAGCTGCGCTCCGCCTCCAGGGCGCCGGCCACGTCGCCGGTCGCCCAGGCCCGCGAGGCGGCCAGGGTTCCGCCGGGTCCGGCCTCCACCTCATGCAGCACTTCGTCGAGGCAGGTGCGCCCCGCCGCCGGCGAAGTCCGCGTCACCGCGCCGAGCAACGGACCCAGGTCGTAGGCGCGCTGGACGATCCGCACCTTCTTCCTCTGAGCCAGGTACTTGATCAGCTTGGTGGGGTCGGTGGTCGTCAGCCCTTCCTTGTCGCGATAGTCGTTGATCAGCATCAGGCCGGCGGCCAGCGGGTGGTTGGTCTTGTACCGGTCGGCCGGTTCGCCGAGCCTCCCGCGCGCAGCGGCGAACCGCGCGCGCGTCGCCGGGTCGAGGTTGTCCTCGAACGGATGCCCGGACTTCAGTCGCAGATAGCTGAAGACGGCGCCTGGCGCGCCCGCGAGACGCACCCTCAGCCCATTGAACGGCAGGATCACCGAATTGGCGCCTTCGAGCCGCCGCTCGAAGATCATTCGGTCCCATTCCTGGCGCTTGGGCGCGACGCTAGGGACGCCAAGGACATAGACCGTGGTGTCCGCGTCCGACACCCGCCACCAGGCCGGACCGGGCAGGCGCCCGGTCACCACCAGCTCCTCCACCAGGGTCGCGTCGGGGTCGTTGGGATCCGGCTTGGCTGGCCCCTGGGCGAGCGCGGGCGCCGCCATGGCGAGGCTGAAGGACAGGGCGGCGGCGAGTCTCGCAAGCTTCATCGGTCCAACCTTCCGGGCGCCTCGCTGGAATCGTCCTATATTGCGGCAAGAGCCTGACTGACCATGCCGATCCGCCGCCTCCCGCCCGAAACCGTCAACCGCATCGCCGCCGGCGAGGTGGTGGAGCGACCCGCGAGCGCGGTCAAGGAGCTGGTGGAGAACGCCCTCGACGCGGGGGCGACCCAGGTCGAGGTCCAGGCGGACGGGGGCGGTCTGTCGCGCATCCTGGTCGCCGACGACGGCTCGGGCCTGTCGCCCGATGAGCTGGCTCTGGCCATCGAGCGCCATGCCACCTCCAAGCTCGGCCCCGACGAGGCCGGCGACTATGACCTCCTGAACATCGCCACCCTGGGCTTTCGGGGCGAGGCCCTGCCTTCGATCGGCTCGGTGGCGCGGCTGTCGATTTCATCCCGCGCCCGCGGCAGCGCCGACGCCCATATGATCCTGGTCGAGGCGGGCGCGGTCGCGCCTGTCGCCCCCTCGCCTTTCCCCGGCCCGCACGGCGCTCGGGTCGAGGTGCGCGACCTGTTCTACGCCACGCCGGCTCGGCTGAAATTCATGAAATCCGAGCGCGCCGAGGCCCTGGCCATCGCCGAGGAGATCAAGCGCCAGGCCATGGCCCACGAGGCGGTCGGCTTCGCTCTGGACCTCGACGGCCGCCGCACCCTGCGCCTGCCCCCCGAGTCCAAGGGGCCGGACGGTCTGCTCGCGCGCCTGGCCGCCATCATGGGCCGCGGCTTCGCCGACAACGCCTTGCAAGTCGACTACCAGCGCGACGGCGTGCGCCTGTCCGGCTTCGCAGGCCTGCCCACCTTCAACCGCGGCAACAGCGCCCACCAATACCTGTTCGTGAACGGACGGCCGGTGCGCGACCGCCTGCTGCAGGGCGCCTTGCGCGGCGCCTATGCCGACTTCCTGGCTCGCGACCGCCATCCGCTGGTGGCGCTCTATCTGGAGCTCGATCCGAACCAGGTCGACGTCAACGTCCACCCCGCCAAGGCGGAGGTGCGATTCCGCGATCCGGCGCTGGTGCGCGGCCTGATCGTCGGCGGGCTGCGACACACCCTGGCCGGGGCCGGGCATCGCGCCTCGACCTCGGTGGCCGAGGACGCGCTCTCGCACCTGCGCCCAGCCTACGCCCCGCCGACTCAGCCGTCGGCCGAGGGTTTCTCCGCGTGGCGCGCCGGGGGCTGGCAACCGAATGCGATGGCCCAGGCCGTCGCCCAGGCGATCCCCGGCCTGACCGAAGTGTCCGCCCGCGCCGAGCCCGCGGTCTATCCAACGGCCCAGGCCTATGCCGCGCCCGGGGTTGCCGAGCCGCCCGCGCCCTCGGTGGTGTTCGATCCCGTCGACTTCCCGCTCGGCGCCGCCCGCGCCCAGGTGCACGAGACCTATATCGTCTCCCAGACCCGCGACGGGGTGGTCATCGTCGACCAGCACGCCGCCCACGAAAGGCTGGTCTATGAGCGGATGAAGGTCGAGATGGACGAGGGCGGCGTCGCCCGCCAGGTCCTGCTGCTGCCCGAGGTGGTCGAGCTCGATCCCGCCGAGGCCGAGCGCGTCGCCGCCAAGGCCGAGGAACTCGCGGCCCTGGGCCTGATGGTCGAGCCGTTCGGCCCTGGGGCCATCCTGGTGCGCGAAACCCCCGCCTTGCTGGGCGAGACCGATGTCACTGGCCTGATACGCGACATCGCCGACGACCTCGCCGAGAACGGCCAGGCGCTCGCCCTGAAGGAACGCCTGGCCGAGGTCTGCTCGACCATGGCCTGCCACGGCTCGGTCCGGGCCGGGCGCCGCCTGACCGCGCCCGAGATGAACGCCCTGCTCCGCCAGATGGAGGCCACGCCCCATTCCGGCCAGTGCAACCACGGCCGCCCGACCTATGTGGAGCTCAAGCTCGCCGACATCGAGCGGCTGTTCGGCCGGCGCTAGGCCAGATCCGCCTCGGCAAAGTCCACCATGGCGGCCGCCATGTAGTCCGTGAGGCCCTTGGCCCGACCTTCATAGCGGGCGCGGAAGTCCGGGTTCTCCTGATAGAGCAGGGCCAGGCCCTTGAAGGCGTCGGCCGTCGGCGCCCGGTTCCAGGAGTGGCCGACCCAGGCGTGCAGGCGCCGCGCGATGGCCCGCACGGCTACAGAATCCGCCGGCAGGCCCCCGGCCAAGGCCTGGGCGAAGTCCGCCTCGATCGCCTCCACCTCGCCCTGCATGCGGTCGAAGTCGGCCTGGCCGAAGCCCCTGGCCTTCCGTCGCGCCTCGTCGATCCGCTGCTGCATGTCGCCGCCGTAGCGCTCGACCAGCCAGGCCTCGTGTTTCTTCTGCTTCTCGGGGTCGAAGCCTTTGAACATCGCCCGCTCTTTCACGTCCGTATCTCCTTCGAGTTCGGCGAGGGTCAGGTCGAGCGTCTTCACCAGATCGCGATAGCGTTTGGCCTCCGCCATCAGCCGCACCCGATGCGCCCGAAGCGCCGCGAGCCGGTCGAAGCCGGGATCGTCCAGCGCCTGGCGAATCTGATCCAGCGAGAAGCCGAGCTCCCGGTGCAACATGATCTGCTGCAGGCGCAGGAGCTCGTCCCGGCCGTAATAGCGGTAGCCGTTCTCGCCGACGTGGCCGGGCTTCAGAAGTCCGATCTCATCGTAGTGGTGCAGGGCCCGGACGGAGACGCCCGACATCCTCGCCACTTCGCTCACGGTGTAGACGCTCATCACCCTCGTCCTGTTGACGGACGCAAGAGTTCAGGGATCACGCGGCGTGAGGGTCAAGCGGCCTTGTCCTCGGGCAGCAGCAGGCGCTCCAGCGGTCGCATCAGGGCGAAGGCGAGGATGGCGCCGGCTACGCCGATCGCGACCTGCAGGCCCCAGAATCCGGTCGGACCCATCTTCTCGTAGAAGCCGCCGATCCAGCCGATGATCAGGTTGCCGGCGAACAGGGTGAGGAAGACGCTGCCCATCAGTGTGGCCCGCAGCTGCGGCGGGGCGGCCCGCGATATCAGGGCCAGGATTGGCGGCCAGTAGTAGAGGAAGGCCACCCCCAGAAGCATGTCGTAAGCAATCGGAAACAGCACCGAGCTGCTGGGCCCGGTCAGGGTCGCCAGCACCAGGAACATGTTGGCCAGCGCCGCGATCAGGGCGCCGGTGGCGATCTTGCCGATCTCGGAGGGCTCCCCGCCATGCTTCTCCTGCCAACGCCAGAGACCGAGCAGGAAGGGCACGAAGACGATGCTGACGAACGGGTCGATCGAGTTGAACCACGCCACCGGCACGTGGAATCCGAGCAGGTTCAGGTCCACCGCCTTCTCGATCCAGACCAGGGCGATGTTGGAGTTCTGGTAGTAGATGATCGACTGGAAGATGGTCAGCACCATGACCAACAGCAGGCCCGCCGTCACCCGCCATTGGTGCGGGGTCAGCGGCGCGCGGGACTCCGGCGCGGCGCGCGGCCCCTGCTCCGGCAGGTAGCGATAGCCGGCGAGATAGGTGCCGAGCCCGATCAGCATCAGCACGCCGGCCAGGCCGAAACCCACGTGCCAACCCCAGATCTGGGCGAGCAGGCCGCAGGCCAGGGGGCCGGCGACGGCGCCCACATTGATGCCCATGGAATAGATCGCGTAGGCGCGCGTGCGCCCCTCGCCGTCGTCCAGAGGATAGAGCGCGCCCACCTGGGCCGATATGTTCCCCTTCAGGAAGCCGCAGCCGACGATCAGTAGGGCGAGCGCCAGGAGGAAGGACTGGTCGAAGGCCATGGCGATGTGGCCGGCGCTCATCAGGATCGCGCCCAGGGCCACGGCGGCGCGCCGTCCGATCCAGCGGTCGGCGATGAACCCGCCGAACACCGGGGTGAAATAGACGAAGCCGGTGTAGAGCCCGTAGATCTGCGAGGCGAGCGCCAGCGGCGTCATCGGCCCGAACACGCCCTCCAGCGCCGCTCGGAAGCCCGCAAAGCCGCCGATGTTCTCGATGTGGCCCGGCAGCAGCAGCGACTGGCTCATATAGAGCACCAGCAGCGCGGTCATGCCGTAGTAGGAGAACCGCTCCCAGGTCTCGGTGAAAGAGAGATAGGCGAGCCCCATGGGCTGGCCGAAGAAAGTCCGTTCCCGGACCGCCGGCCCCTCGATCACGTTCCCGGCCATGCCGCGCCCCCCGATGTCGCGCGGAGCCTAGAGCACGGGGCGGCCTTGGGAAGTCCTCAGGCGGCGGCGCGACGTTCGGCGTCGAACAGCTGGTTGATGGCGCTCATCAGCCGTTCGGCCTTGATCGGTTTTTCGATCACGCCGTTCATGCCCTGGGCCAGATAGCTCGCCGCGTCCCACGGGTCGGCGTTGGCGGTGAGCGCCAGGATCGGCACGTCGGCCGCGCCATCGCCCAGGGCGCGGATGCGGCGCGTGGCGCCCACCCCGTCGAGGTTGGGCATCTTGATGTCCATCAGCACGAGGTCGAACCGGCCGCTAGCCGCGGCGTCCACGGCCTGAAGCCCGTCCTCGACGCTCTCGGTCGTGCAGCCGAACATGTCGCACAGGGTCTCGGCGACCAGGCGGTTGGTCGGGTTGTCGTCGGCGATCAGCACGTGCAGGCCGCCGGAGGTCGCGACCGCCTCGGCGTCCGCCTCGACCGCCGCCGCCTCGGGCGCCGGCACGTCGTAGAGGGGGACTTCGAAGACGAAGCGCGAGCCGCCGCCAGCGCGATGCTCGGCCCGGATCGCTCCGCCCATCTGCTCGATCAGCTGGCGGCAGATCGACAGGCCGAGGCCCGCCCCACCCTGGCGCAGACCCGCCTGGGTTTGGCTGAAGGGCTGGAACAGGCTGCCCAGCCGATCCTCTGGCACCCCGGCCCCGGTGTCGGCGACCTCGCCCTCGACCCGCACATGGATGTCGTCGCGCCGCGCCCGCAGCGTCACCTCGACCCTACCCGTCTCGGTGAACTTCAGCGCATTTCCGATCAGGTTGTTGAACACCTGCTTCAGCCGGATCTCGTCGCCCAACGCCCACTGGTCGGCCGCGCCATGGTAGCGGACCTCGAGGGCCAGGCCCTTCAGCTCGGCCCGCGCGCCCCAGAGCGCCGCCAGGTCCTCGGCCATGCGCGGCAGGGCGAAGCCCTCCTCGGCCAGCTCCAGCCGCCCCGCCTCGGCGCGCGACAGGTCCAGCGCGTCGGTCAGCAGCCGGAGCAGGGTCTCGCCGGAGTCCTGGATGCTGCGCACGTAGGGGGCGAGCTCCGCCTGGGCGAGCTTGCGCTCCAGGATGTCGGCGATCGCCAGCACGCCATTCAGCGGGGTTCGGATCTCGTGGCTCATCACGGCCAGGAATTGCGACTTGGCGGTCAGGGCGGCCTGGGCGTCCTGCTTGGCGCGTGTCATTTCCTCGGCATGGGCCTGGTGGGCGGCGCTCACCGCCTGCAACAGGGAGAGCGCGCTGCCGACGCCGGCATAGCGGCCGCCTTGCGTCACCACAAAACCGCGCAACAGCTCCGAGGGTCGTTCGGCCAGGACCTGGCCGCAGAAGTCGGCGACCAGCACATCGGCGTCGGCGACCAGCGGGTCGGCGTTCATGAGCACCGAGATCGGACGCTTGGCGTAGAGCGCGCGGCCATAGTGGTCGGCCATGGCCAGGAAGAAGGCGTTGCGCTCGACGAGGCCGACCGGGCGGCCCTCCTCGTCGACCACGGCGATGGCGAGCGCGTCCGGCTCAGCCTGGAACCGCTCATAGACCTTGGCGCCCGGCAGGTCCGGCGCGACGGGGGGCGATCCCTGAATCAGATCTACGAGCGCGCCGAGCATACTGAAATCCCGCACCGGTTACGGTGCAGCTTTCTAGGCGGAGCGAGCTAACGGACGATGAATCCGAGAGTCGTCTATATTGGCGAAAGCCCCGCCAATGCCTTCATATATTTGTCACAAATCCATCATTTCGCAAATCGTCTCGTATTCGATCGATCGTCGTGAGTATGAACCAAGAATATATTCAGCTTTGCGTTGCCGGCGCACCGCAATAGGATGTCGTTCGACCCATTCGGGGGAAGCATGACTGAGCTTGCGTTCGAGGCCCGGGCCTAACCGCCGACCGGAGCCTCGCATCTGATCGGCGACCAGGCCCGATCCGTCCGCGCCCCGTGCGGGCGCGCATTGTCACGCCTGATCCCGGATACTTGCTTGAACATCTCCAAAGCGCAGCAACGCACGCTGCACGCGCTCGCCCAGGGCGGCGCCATCATGCTCGAACGCGACCCGAAGGGCGCGATCCTCACCGCTGAATGCGTCACCCGCGACGGCTGGCGGCTCTCCGACTGCGACCTCGCGGTCTTCAAAAGCCTCAAGAAGAAGCGATTGATCGCCAGCAAGGGCGGAGGCCCCTATCGCATCACCCGCGACGGCCTGGTGAACCTGAGAAGCCAGCTCGACAACCGTACGACGATGAAGGCGTGGTGAGGAGGCTAGCCCAGATACTTCAGGAACCACACCCGCGCCGCGCCGTAGTCGCGGACGTCGAGCTTCTCATAGCCCGGCGCCTCGAAGTCCGGCTCATCGGAGCCGCGCTCGAACACCACCACCGCCTCGGGGGCCAGCCAGCCGCCCGTCGCCAGACGCGCCAGGGCCTGCTCCCCCAGGCCCTTGGCGTAGGGCGGGTCCAGGAAGGCGATCGCGAAGGCCGGCCCGTCGGCGCCGGGCCGGACGCCGAGGTCGGCGGCGTCGCGACGGTGCACGCGGGTGCGGCCGAACAGACCCATGGCGTCGACATTCTCGCGGATCGCCCCCCGGGCGTCCTCGTCGGTCTCGACGAACAGGCAGAAGGCCGCGCCGCGCGACAGGGCCTCGAAGCCCAGGGCGCCGGAGCCCGCGAACAGGTCGATCACCCGCGCCCCGTCGAGTTCCGGCCCCCAGACCGCGTGCTCCAGGATGTTGAAGATCGCCTGCCGCGCCCGGTCGGAGGTCGGGCGCGTACCCTGGCCTTGAGGCGCGACCAGCGCCTTGCCGCGAAACTCCCCGGAGACGATGCGCATGGAAACCGGCCTCCCGGGCGGACTAGAGTGGCGAACAGAACGCGACGAATGGGAGGTGTTGATGGCTTTCGTAACCGTGGAACGCAAGGGCGGCTGCGCCGTCATCACCTACGCCAACGCGCCCTGGGGCACGATGACCGCCGCCGGCTCGCGCGAGATGTACGCGGCGGTGAAGGCCGCCAGCGAAGATCCAGGCGTCCGCTCGATGATCCTGACCGGCGGCGTGCCGGGCATCTTCGTGCGCCACTACGACGTCGGCGAGTTGTCGGTGATGAGCGACCGAATCGGCGAGGGGCCCGCCGCCGCGCCGGCCAGCCCGCCACCCCCGCCCGAGCCCGGCTTCCTGGAGATGACCGACCTACTGGCCGCCTCGGACAAACCGGTGATCGCGGCGATCAATGGCCTCTGCATGGGCGGCGGCTTCGAGATGAGCCTCGCCTGCGACCTGCGCATCTGCGGCGACGAGGTGCCGTCGATCGGCCTGCCCGAGACGCGGGTCGGCATCTTCCCGGGCGGCGGCGGCACCCAGCGCCTGCCGCGCGTGGTTGGCGAGGCCAAGGCCCTGGAGATCATCCTGCGCGGCCTGGTGGTCGACGCTTCGGAGGCCTATCGCATCGGCCTGGTGCATGAGCTGAGCTCGGACCCGCTGGCCCGCGCGCTGGAGATCGCGGCAGAGTGGGACGCGCGCCCCGCCGAGGGCCTGGCCTACGCCAAGCGCCTCACCCGCGCCGCTTTGGACCGCCCCCTGAGCGAGGGCCTGGCGGACGAGCGGCGGAGCTTCCTGGCCGTGATGGCGACCGATTCGGCCCGCGAGGCCCTGCGGGCCGCGCGTCAGCCCGTGGAGATCCAGAAGGCCTAGAGCGGCCTTCGGTCTGGCGGGTCGGCCCGATCGTGGCCGGCCCCGGCTTGGCCGGACGCTTCTTGCTTTTGGCGTGCGGATTGGCCTTGGCCTTCGGCTTGGCCCAACCGGCCTTGTAGGTCTTCTTCGCCGCCGGCTCGGCCGCGGTCTCGCCGGCGCGCTGGGGCGCGGCGCCCACCCGCCGCTGGCCCGCGTCGCCGGCCTTGGCCGCCGCGGCCACCGCCTTGCTCGACTTCCATTGCGGCCGGTCGCCCTTGGGCAGGTTGTCCGGCTCGATATGCTCGGCCAGTTGCTCGCGGATCACCCGCGGCCCCACCTCCTCGACCTCGCCTACCGGCAAGGTGGCCAGGGCGAAGGGGCCGTAGCTCAGGCGGATCAGCCGGTTCACCTTCAGGCCCAGGCTCTCCAGGACGCGCCGCACCTCGCGGTTCTTGCCCTCGGCCAGGGTGAGCGTGATCCAGAGGTTCGCGCCCTGCGGTCCCTCCTTCGCCTTGTCGAGCACCGCATCGATCGCGCCGTAGCGGACGCCCTCGACCGTCACCCCATCCTTCAGCTTGTCGAGCCGATCCTGGGTGATCCGCCCGTGCGCCCGGGCGCGGTAGCGGCGCACCAGGGCGGTCGACGGCAGCTCCAGTGCGCGCGCCAGTTCGCCGTCGTTGGTCAGCAGCAGCAGGCCCTCGGTGTTGAGGTCGAGCCGTCCGACCGAGATCAGCCGCGGCAGGCCCTCGGGCAGGGCCTCGAACACGGTCGGGCGGCCCTGCGGATCCTTGTGGCTGGTCACCAGCCCGACCGGCTTGTGGTAGCGGAACAGGCGCGCGGGCTCGGCCTCGCCGACCACCTCGCCGTCCACCGTCAGGATGTCGCCGGGCTCGATCTTCACCGCCGGCGTGGTCAGGACCTGGCCGTTCAGGGCGACGCGGCCGGCCTCGATCAGGCGCTCGACCTCGCGCCGAGAGGCCACGCCGGCGCGCGCCAGGGCCTTGGCGACGCGCTCGCCGGAGCCGGGCTCCGAATCGCTCCGAGCTTGACCTTCGTCGTCGCGGTGGGTTCGTAGGGGATCGTGGACCATGATCATCGCACCATGCGCATCGCCCTCGAAGCGGCGCAAGCCGCCGCCGAGCGCGGCGAGACCCCGGTGGGCGCCGTCGTGGTCGATCCGAAGTCCGGCGAGGTGATCGCGGTCGGTTCCAACGGCCCCATCGCCGCCCATGACCCCACCGCCCATGCCG
>CAMFIW010000006.1 GCA_945952355.1 uncultured Phenylobacterium sp.
GTATGTGGCGGCGCTGGGCCTTGATCGGTTCGCTCGTCTGCGCGAGGCCATCGGCGAGGGGCGCGTCGGCGAGGTCGTTCGAGAGATGGGCGCGCGCCTTACCCGGCTCGAGCCGGGAGCCGAGATCTGCCGCCTCGCCCCGGACATCATCGCCCTGGCTCTGTCCGCCCCCGACTCACCGGCGGCGGAGGGCCGCGTGGCGGCCCTGGTGGAAGCGCTGGAGCAGCCGCTGACCCTCGGCCCCGACACGATCGCAGTCACCTTCACCGCCGGGATCGCGCGGATGGAACCTGGCGAGACGATCGTTGGGGCCCGCATGGCGCTGGAACAGGCGCGGGCGGAGCGCCGTAAACTAGGCGTGGTCCCGGCCTCGCGCCAGAACGATCCCGCCTCGAACCTCGCCTTGATGAGCGGCATGTTGTGGGCGATCCGCTCCGGCGAAGTGGAGTTGTTCTACCAGCCGCGCTTCGACCTGCGCCGCCGCCGGGTCGACGCCGTCGAGGCGCTCGTGCGCTGGCGGCATCCGACGCGGGGGCTGCTGCGGCCGGACATGTTCATTCCGATGGCGGAGGCGACGGGCCACATCCGCACCCTGTCGGACTGGGTTCTGCGCCAGGCGATCGCCGATCAGGCGGCCCTGGGTCGGCTGGGCCACGAGATCGACGTGTCGATCAATATCTCCGGCCGGGTGCTGGCCGATCCTGGCTTCGCCCACATGGTGGAGCGGAACGTCGAGCGCGCGGCGGGACGCCTGTGCTTCGAGATCACGGAAGCCGCCGTCGCCGAGAATCCGAGCGCCGCCCTCGCCCACCTCGAACGCTATCGCGAGGCTGGCGTCTCGATCGCCGTCGACGACTACGGCAAGGGGTCTTCGAGCCTGGGGCGCCTGAAGAGCATCGGCGGTCATGAGCTCAAGCTCGACGAGAGCCTGGTCGCCGACATCGCCGAAAACCAGCGCGAGGCCCTCGTCGTCCGTTCGGCCATCGATCTGGCGCATGGTCTCGGCATGCGGGTCACCGCCGAAGGGGTCGAGACCGCAAACACCTTCCAGCTGCTTACGGCGATGGGGTGCGACGCGATCCAGGGCTACCTCATCGCCAAGCCGCAACCGCTCAACGAGCTGCTGATCTTCCTGCGGGAAGACGGCGAGACGCGCGGGTTCGGCTGAAGCGGCCGCCCGGCCTCAGGCGATGCCGTAGGGACGGTAGGGCCCGGCGATCAGCTGTTCGAACACCCCCATGCCCTGCTGAGGGGCCTCGCCCGGCAGGGTCAGGGTCACGCGGCTCAGCGCCTGGATGTGCCAGTTCTCGGGGCTGCCCATGTTGGTCGCGGCCAGGTCGATATCCTCGCGCTCGACTTCCAGTTCGCCCTTGTAGCCGCCGTGGCGCCACTGCGGATGGCCATAGCCGATGCCGCGCATCAGGAAGGTCAGGAACGGTTCGAAGGTGATGGCGGCCGAGCCCTGCTTCAGCGGGATCACCAGCTTGCCGCCTTGGGCGTGGCGCGTGCCCGGGATCATCTTCACATCCTCGATGGTGGCGAACTCGCTGTGCGTGCCGCCGTCGGGGCCCGCGCCGTCCTCGAGGATCACGGCGCGGGTATTCCACGGCACGCCCTCCGGGTCGGCGTTGACGTGGAAGAAGACCGACTTGTCGGCGAAGTTCAGTGGGGTCCACTGCCAGAAGAAGCCGCCGATCGTCTGCGGCACGGGCGGCTGGGGGTCCGGCGCGCCGATCGGGCGGATGCCCCAGGAGCGGTCGCGGGTGCCGGTCGTGCCGGAGGCCAGTTCGCGGCGGACGCCGTCGACCTCGATCCAGCCGGTGCAGCGGACGTTCTGAGTCAGGCGGGTATAGTCCATGAAGGCGCGGGGGCCGTTGCGGCGCATGAACCGCGGCTCCTCGATCGGGAAGGTGCGGCCCTCGAAGACGATCTCGGCGGCGATGCCATTGGACGGCGCGACGCTGACCTTGAGCTTCTGCAGCGGCTCCAGCACCTCGATCTTCACCGGCCCGCAGGTCAGGTCCATGCGCTCCATGTGCAGGACGCGAGAGGCGTGCAGGCAGTGCTCGACCCCGTCGCGGATCACCGAGAAATGCGCGTCGGCCACGTTCAGGTGGGGATAGACCCCGAAGGCGATCGCGAAGAACTCGGTCCCGTCGGGCTGGTAGCCATTGAAGAAGTAGCGGTCGTAGAAGTTGCGGTCCGTACCGGCGTAGGCGATGGGTTCGGGTGTTTGGTGGATCGGGAAATCGTCGGCCTTGGTCAGCATGGGCGGTCCTCCTCGGGTCGACGATCTCTAGGACCGCCTCTTGTCAGTCTTGCGACCGTAACGTCCGGCGCAGTATCAAGTGATCAAAGATAACAACACAAGGGAGATGCGGTTTTGCTGACGTCACGTCAGGTCAAACCTCACCCAGCGGAAGGTTTGGCGTGGACGTCGGGATCGCGCAGGAAGGCATGAGCATGAGCGAAATCCGCATCCCGCAGCCCATTGCGGACACTCTGGTCGATCCAGTCGCCTATGCCGATGGTCGCATCCACGATACCTATGCCTGGTTGCGTTCGAACAATCCGTTCGGCAGGGCCGAGATCGAGGGGGTCGAGCCCTTCTGGGTCACCACGAAGCACGCCGACATCCTGGAGATCAGCCGTCAGAACGCGCTGTTCTCGAATGGCGAGAAGTCGCCGACCATGGTCAGCCAGGCCGTTGACGCCCGAGTGCGCGCCATGACCGGCGGCAGCCCGCACCTGCTGCGCACCCTGATCCACATGGATCAGCCCGACCACATGAAATACCGGGTCCTGACCCAGTCCTGGTTCCTGCCGCAGAACCTCCGCAGCCTGGAGGAGCGGATCCGCAAGATCGCGCGGGCGGCGGTGGACAACATGGCGGCCAAGGGCGGCGAGTGCGACTTCGTCAACGAGATCGCGCTGCACTATCCGCTGCATGTGATCATGGAGATCATGGGCGTGCCGCCGGAAGACGAGCCGCGCATGCTGATGCTCACCCAGGAGCTGTTCGGCGCCGCCGACCCCGAGCTCGGCCGCAAGCCGGAGGAGAAGCCGGAAGAGGACCCCGCCCAGCGGATCGACATGGGCGTGCTCACCGACTTCATCAACTACTTCACCCAGTTCTCCGAAGGGAAGCGGGCCAAGCCGACCGACGACCTCGGCACCCTGATCGCCAACTCCCAGATCGACGGCCAGCCGATCAGCCACTTCGAGGCGATGAGCTACTACATCATCGTCGCGACGGCCGGGCACGACACCACCTCGTCCTCCACCGCCGGCGCGATCTGGGGCCTGGCCCAGAACCCCGGGGAGTTGAAGAAGCTGCATGACAACCCCGCCCTGATCCCGGGGCTGGTCGATGAGTCGATCCGCTGGATCACGCCGGTGAAGACCTTCATGCGCACGGCGATGGACGACACCGAGATCGGCGGACGCAAGCTCTCCAAGGGCGACTGGATCATGCTCTGCTACGCCTCGGGCAACCGCGACGAAGAGGTGTTCGATGCCCCCAACGCCTTCCGCGTCGACCGCTCGCCCAACAAGCACCTGGCCTTCGGCTATGGCGCCCACCTGTGCCTGGGCCAGCACCTGGCCAAGATGGAGATGAGGATCCTCTGGGAGGAGCTGATCCCGCGGCTGAAGTCGGTGTCGTTCAACGGCGAGCCGGTGATGAGCCAGGCGGTGTTCGTCAACGGGCCCAAGCGCCTGCCGATCAAGTTCGAGATGGCCTGAGCGTGACCGCATCCCTGGAGCCGCGGATCGCGGCCTACATCGCCGAGCGCATGCCGCAGGCGCGTAACGTGGCGGTCGCCGGCCTGACCCGGATCTCGGGCGGGGCGAGCCGCGAGACCTACCGCTTCGTCCTGAGCTGGACCGAGGGCGGGGAGGCGCGCGAGCGCAAGCTGATCCTGCGGCGCGACCCGCCGGCCAGCCTGATCGACACCGAGCGGCGGATCGAGTTCGAGGCCTACCGCGCCTTCCATGGCTCGGCCGTGCCCGCGCCGGAGATGCTGTGGCTGGAGGAGGGCGACGGTCCGCTCGACCACCCGTTCTTCATCGCCGCTGAGATCGCGGGCTTCCAGGCCTCGCCGGCCCTGCTCTGGGCCGATCCCTATCTCGCCACCCACGAGCAGCTGGCGGAACGGAAGTGGACGATCCTGGGCGAGATCGCCAAGGCCGATCCGGTGGCGCTGGGCCTCGACAAGGTGATGGAGCCGATCGCCGCCGAGGACTGCTGGAAGCGGGAGCTGGGCTATTGGGAGGGCGTGCTCGATTCCGACGAGGCCGAGCCCCTGCCGATCATCCGCGCGGCGATCCGCTGGCTGCGGGCCAACCCGCCGCCGCCGGCCCAGAAGGTCGGCGTGGTCCATGGCGACTACCGGACCGGCAACTTCCTGTTCGACACCGAGGGCGAGATCCACGGCGTGCTGGACTGGGAGATGTCCCACCTGGGCGATCCGCTCGAGGACCTGGGCTGGAGCCTGCAGCCGGTCTGGTCGTTCGGCCGCGAGCTGGCCGGCGGTCTCGTGCCCGACGCCCAGGCGGTGGCGATCTGGGAGAAGGCCAGCGGGCTGAAGGCCGACCCGGCCGCGCTGAAGTGGTGGACCCTGTTCAACTGCGTGAAGGGCCAGGCCATCTGGATCTCCTCGGCCCGGGCCTTCATCGACGGCGGCAACAAGGAGCCGATCATGGTCTATCCGCCCTGGGCCCTGCAGAACGCCCAGGACCGCGCGGCGCTGAAGGTGATGGGGCGGCTATGAAACCCGATGTTCCCCACGTCCTGGGCGAGATGGCCCAGCTGCTGGTCCGCAACGCCGACCCGAGCGTCCACCCCGCCGACCGCGCCAGCGCGCTCGGCCTGACCGCCGCCCTGCTGGGCTTCGCGGCCCAGGCCTGGGACGGCGCGGCGCACAACCTGGTCCAGGAGAACAAGGCGATCCGCAAGGTGCTGGGCGAGAGCGGGGCCGACGAGGACCTGCGCCTGACCGTGCTCGCCGCCGAGAACGCCCGCCTGCGCCAGGCCCTGATCGACCTGCATCAGAAGGTCGAGGGCAAGGACCCCGCCAAGGAGGCGGAGATCTGGGCCGAGCTGGTGGCCTCGACCGAGCGCCGGACGGTGCTGGGCGCGCCGGTCTAGCCGTTGGCGGCGCGGCTGTCGGCGGGCGCCTCGGCGCGGTCCGTCAGGCCGTAGTCGCGGACGACCGCCGCGATCCGCAGGCGATAGTCGCGGAAGATCCCGGCCCGGCCGGCCGCCTGGGCGGCGCGGTGCTCGGGCAGGGTGCGCCAAGCCGCCACCGCCGCCTCGTCGCGCCACAAGGACAGCGACAGGAGCTTGCCCGGCTGGGCGAGGCTCTCGAACCGCTCGATCGAGATGAAGCCATCGATCCCATCCAGCAGGGGCCGCAGGTCGCCGGCCCGGCCGAGGTAGTCGTCGCGGCGACCGTCGGCCGGCTCGACCTCGAAGATCACCGCGATCATGCCGTGACCGGGGTCAGGAAGGTTCGCTCCTCGGAGAGGATGAACCGCTTTTCCTGCGCCATCGCGAAGTTGGCCATGCCGGCGGGGTCGGCTCGCAGCCGGGCGCGGTAGGCCTCGTAGGCGGCGAGGCTGTCGAAGCTGATCAGGGCCATGGCGATATTGTTGGTCCCTTCGTTGGGCGACCAGTAGCCGACCAGGTCGCCGCCGCAGGCCGGGATGATGGTCAGCCAGTTCCGGGCGTAGGCCTCGAACTCGGCCTTCTGGAACGGGTCGATGACGTAGCGGATGAAGCAGGTGATCATGGGGTCGCGGACCTCGATATTGTAGGCGATCAGGTGGGTTTAACGGGCGGGACGGCGGGCATGCTTCGGTCCTGGCCGAACTGTCGGGGCTGGCGTGGCGGGCATGGTTCGGCTAGCGTCGAAGCATGAAGGCAGGCCCCGACATCGCCCGCATCGCCGCCCTGCTGGGCGACCCCGCGCGGGCCAACATGATGACCGCGCTCACCCACGGCCAGGCGCTGACCGCCGGCGAACTGGCCCGCGAGGCCAATGTCACGCCGCAGACCGCCAGCACCCACCTCGCCAAGCTGACCGAAGGCGGCCTGCTGACCCAGCGCCGCCAGGGACGCCACGCCTATTTCGCGCTGGCCGGGGAGGACGTGGCCGAACTTCTGGAAAGCCTGATGGGCCTCGCCGACCGCGCCGGCCACAGCCGCACCCGGCCCGGACCGAAGGAGCCGGCCCTGCGCCGGGCCCGGGTCTGCTACGACCACCTGGCCGGCGAGCTGGGCGTGGGCCTGCTGGAAAGCCTGGTCGCCGCCGGCCGCATCGAGGACCGCGACGGCGCCCTCAGCCTGACCCCCGACGGGGCCGGCTTCATGCGCGGCCTCGGCATCGAGCCCGACGGCCTGGTCCGCGGCCGCCGTCCGCTGTGCAAGGCCTGCCTGGACTGGAGCGTGCGGCGCAGCCACCTGGCCGGCGGCCTCGGCAAGGCGCTGCTCGACCGCATCTATGAGAACGGCTGGGCGCGGCGGTTGGAGGGCAGCCGCGTAGTGGCCTTCTCCGCGCCCGGCCTGGCGGCCTTCAGCCGCGCCTTCGGCCTGGCCGAGGCGGCATGAGCGGGGCGCAGGACGCCGCCTTCCAGGCCCTGGTCCGGCAAGGCAACCAGGCGCGGTTCGCCGGTGAAGCGGCCGCCGCCGAGACCGCCTATCGCGCCGCCCTGAAGATGCGACCCGACAATGCGCCGGTGATGGCCAATCTGGGTCTGCTGTTGCTGTCGATCGGCCGCTATGCGGAGGGCTGGCCGCTCTACGAGGCGCGCAAGCTGATCCACCAGCCGGACATCCCGCCGCCGCCGCTGCCCGAGTGGCGGGGGGAGCCGCTGGCGGGCAAAAGCTTGCTGGTCTGGGCCGAGCAGGGCCTGGGCGACGAGATCCAGATGGCCCGGTTCATCGCCCCGCTGAAGGCGATGGGCGCCCGGGTGACGCTCGCCTGCTCGCCGCCGCTGGTGCGGCTGTTCAAGAGCCTGAAGGTCCCGGTGCTGGCGATCACCCCGCAGCTCAGGCCGCCGCGCGCCGACTTCCAGGTCTTGATGATGTCGCTGCCGGCGCGGCTCGGCCTGACGCTGGAGAGCCTGTCGGGGGCGGCCTATCTGGCGGCGCCCGCCGGTCCGCAGACTGGCGGAACCGGCTTCGTGTGGAAAGGCAATCCGCAGCATCCCAACGACGCGGCGCGCTCCCTGCCGTCGCCCGAGGTGCTGGCGCCCCTGGCGGCGCAGACCGAGCTGATCGACCTGCAGGCGCCGACGGGCGACTTCCTCGACACCGCGCGGCGCGTCCAGGGACTGGAGCGGGTGATCACCGTGGACACGGCGATGGCGCATCTATGCGGCGCGCTCGGCCTGTCCTGCTGGGTGATGCTGCCGGCCCACTGGACCGACTGGCGCTGGATGCGCGGCCGGGGGGACAGCCCCTGGTACGGGTCGGTGCGGCTTTGGCGGCAGGACGTGGCGGGCGATTGGGAGGGGGTCGTGGCGCGGATGGGGGCGGAGTTGGCGGCGGCCATCTCCTAGTGTCATCCCGGATTCCACGCGAACGGCTTGTCCGGGACCCATTCGCGCGGGGCCTTCCGGAGGGATCGGTGTCTATGGGTCCCGGGCTTCCGAGGAGCCTGTCCTCGGGTCGGCCTTCGGCCGAGCCCGGGAGCGGAAACCGGGATGACACCGGGAAGAGGGGATCACCGCCACGCAAACACCGGCTGTTCGATTTCCGCCACGCGGGTGATGCGGCCGCAGACCAGTTCCCGGAGCTGGTAGACCATGGCGGCGGTCGGGGCGTGGATGTCGTGTTCACCGATGTTGAGGCGCAGGAGCGGGCGAGAGCTTTCCGGGATGGTCTCGAAGCTGACGGCCGCGTCGCGGGCGATGTGGTCGAGGCGGATGTGGTGGACGGAGGCGACCTCGGCCGGGTTGGGCGCCAGCGCGGCGGCGTCCTCGACCCAGACCACGACCGGTGTGATCGCGTAGCCGGAGCGCGTCGGGTAGTCGTCGAGCACGCCCAGGATTTCGCTGGCCGCCGGGGCGAGTCCCAGTTCTTCGGCGAGTTCCCGCAGCGCAGATTGCTGCGCGGTCTCGCCCGGATCGCAGCGGCCGCCGGGCAAGGCCCACTGGCCGGCATGGGCGCGCAGGCTCGACGCGCGTCGGGTGATCAGGAATGCCGCCTCGCCCGAGCCGTCATCGGCCGCGACCAGGGTGAGCGCCACCGCCGCCGGCTTCAGCCCTTCGCCGTCATGGGTGATGCGCGGGAAGCCTGCGCACCGGGCGGCGAGGCTCGCGCGGAAGGCCGGGGTGAAGGGGTGGCTCATCCCATGGGGCTAGCGCGTCTGAGCGGGCGGGGAAAGGCGCGAGCCATGGAAAATATCGGCGGGCGCGGGTGACGGCGTAGCCCACAGGATCTGGACCGCGAAAACACGAAAAGCACGAACGCTCAGCGGCGAGGCCGCGACGAGGGTGGTCGCGCTTCGCGCAGGCGTCAGAGGTGGTGTGTGCAGAAGGCGAGGAGGAGGATGAGGGGGATCGGGACGCCGATGGCCCAGAGGATGATGGAGCGCATGGAAACGGTGCCTTGTGGTTTGTTCGGCTGAGCAAACGCGGAGCGCAGAGCGCCGTTCCGGGTCGCAGGGGGAGGCCCATTGCGGGGACGGGTTGATCAATTCTCCATTCCATCCAGATGTCGGCGGAGGGGAAGACCAACGAGTTGATCAACCTGTCCCCGAAATAGGACGCGGCGCGGGCGGTTGACGGGCGGCGGGGTTCACGCACCATCGGGGCATGATCCGGACCGTGATCCTGTGGGGGCTGGTGCTGGCCGTCGGGGCGCTGGCCCTGCAATGGCTCGAATACCAGTACCTGGTGCGGGTCTTCTCACGGGATATCTATGTGGCCGCCATCGGCGTGCTGTTCGCTGCGGGCGGGGTGTGGGTCGGGTGGCGGCTGACCACCCGTCCGGGGCCGGAACGGTTCGAGCTCAACGCCCTGGCGCGCGACAGCCTCGGCCTGACGGGCCAGGAGATGCGCGTGCTGGAAGGACTGGCGGCCGGCCAGTCGAACAAGGAGATCGCCCGCGCTCTGGGCCTGTCGCCGAACACCGTGAAGACCCATCTGGCCAACCTGTTCGCCAAGCTCGACGTGCGCCGCCGCACCCAGGCGATCGGCAAGGCGCGCGACCTGCGGCTCATCCCATGAGCCGGCGCCGGATGGGCGATCCTGTCGATTTCACCCTTTTGGGCGATACCGTCCAGCGGCCGAAGGCGGCAGGCTCGGCGCGGCTTTTCTCGCGGAGGGGCGCATGACCCGCATCATCCTCACCTATGGCCTCATCTCGGGCCTTGTCGTCATCCTGGGCAGTATCGGCGCCATCGTGCTGCACATGTCGAGCCTGTGGCTGGGCTATCTGATCATGCTGGTGGCGCTGTCCTCGATCCTAGTCGGCGTACGACAGCATCGCGATCGGGCGCTGGGCGGCGTGATCGGCTTCTGGCCCGCGCTCGGCATGGGGCTCGCCATCGCGGTGACCGCCTCGCTGGTCTATGTGGCGATCTGGGAAGTCTACCTCGCCGCCACCCACTACGACTTCATGGACAAGTACGCGGAGGGCATCCTGCGCGCCAAGCGGGCGGCGGGCGTGAGTGGGGCGGCCTATGCGAAGGTCGTGGCGGAGATGCAGGCCATGAAGGCGCAGTATGCGAACCCGCTCTACCGGCTGCCGATGACCTTCCTGGAAATCTTCCCGGTGGGGCTGCTCGTGGCCCTGGTCTCGGCGGCGCTGCTCCGCAATCCGCGGTTCCTGCCGGCTCGAGGGTAAGGGACCACGCGCCTTCCCGGCGGCCCTCGCGGTTGGACGCGCCCCGCGGCCTGGGGGGCGCCGGCGATCCGGGGCGGCGCGAGGTCGGCGTTCAGGCGGGGCCGTATCCGAGGTCGGCGAGGAAATCGGCGAACAGATCGATCCAGCGGTCCACCGGCTGGCCCTGGCGCACCATGCCGAAGCCGTGCTGACCCCGGCGGAAGATGTGCAGCTCGGCCGGGCGGTCGGCGTCGGACCAGTCGCACCACATCTGCTCGACGACGCGGAACAGCAGGCGGTCGTCCTGGGCGATGGCGGTGAACAGCGGCGGGGCGTCGGCGGGCACCGGGCGGCCCTGGGACTCGCCTCCATAGATCGGGGCGACGAAGGCGAGCGCCGGGGCGCGGGGATCCATCGCGATGTCGGCGGTCAGGAAGGCGCCGGCCGAGAAGCCGATCATGCCGACTTTGTCCGGCTGGACGCCGAACTCGGCGGCGCGGTCGCGGACGATGGCGATAGCGCGGCGGCCGTCCTCGGCCGCCACCTCGCGGGCGTGGCGGTAGGCCGGGGTGTCGACGAGCTCCTTGAAGGCGCGCGGCGCCTGGGCGCCCGGCAGGGGGGCGGCGAGGCGCTGGCCCTCCTCCATGCTGCGGGTCTGGAACTCGGCCGGGTCAGCGGGGGTGCCCATGACCCGGTACTTGAGCAGGAAGGCGGTGTAGCCGCGCTCGGCCAGCCACTTGGCGACGTCGACGCCCTCGTGCTGCCAGGCCAGGATGCGCCAGCCGCCGCCGGGGGCGACCACGACACCGACCCCGTTCGAGGCGACCTTGGGCCGGTAGACCGTCAGGGTCGGCTCGGAGATGTTGCGTAGCATGGGCGTGCCGATCGAGACCCCGCCGAAGCCGTTGAAGCTGGTCTCTGGGCCGACGCCCTCGATGGTGGACGGCGGGCCTTCCGGCCAGAGCGGGATCGCCTGCGGGGACAGTTGGGCGTCGTCGGCCATGTGGGGTTCCTCCTCTTTTGCGGCATCTTTCCCCCATCTCGCGGTTTCGGCCACAAAAACGCGACGTCTTGTCGATTCCGTGAGCGACCGGGCGACCAGGGACGCCACAAAGGAAGGGAAGCCCGATGCAGTTCGCCTGCCTGATCTATTTCGATCCCAAGCGCGTGTTCGACGGCAGCGCCGAGAGCAACGCGGTGTTGGCCGATGTCGGCCCGCACAACGAGGCCCTGCGCGCGGCGGGCCAGTGGGTCGGCGGCCATGCCCTGGTCCTGCCGAACGAGGCCTTCACCGTGGACGTGCGCGACGGCAAGGCCTCGATCACCGACGGGCCGTTCATGGAGACGCGCGAGATGCTGGGCGGAATCACCTTGATCGAGGCCGACAGCCGCGAAGCGGCGGCGGAAATCGCGGCGGGCATTCCGTTCGCTCGGGTGGGCAAGATCGAGGTCCGGCCGCTGGTGGACTTCTCCAAGCCGCGGCCGGTGTTTTAGCCACGGTTCGGGTTGACGAGTGTTGCGATTGGGCCACTCTCGCGGCCGAGCCGGGCTGCAAGGGGCGCCCGCGTTAGGGCCTTGGCGACGATCCCCGGCGATAGAGGAGGCATTGTCATGTTTGCTCGAGGCCTAACCATGAATATTCAACTGAAAGCGCTCGCCGCGGCGGCCGTTCTCGCCGCGCTGTCGACCCCGGCCCTCGCCGCCGATCCGGTCATCGTGAAACTGGCCGCCCCGCTGGCCGCGCCTCAGAAGGTCGTCGCCGGCGGCGCCATCTTCTCCTGCGCCGGCGAAGCCTGTGTGGCCACCAACCCGGCGAGCGGTACGGCCGACTTCGCCACCTGCAAGATCGTGGTCCGCTCCGTGGGCGCGGCGACGTCGTTCGGCACCGCGGCCTCGCCGCTGCCGGCCGACCGCCTGGCGGCCTGCAACGAGTCGGCCAAGAAGTAGGATGCTTGCCAGGCCCGCCGCATCTGCGGGCCTGGGCTGAAAGCTCATGGAAGGCCGTCCCCCGCGCGGGGCGGCCTTCGCACGCGTCCGCGGGACGCCATTCCCGTGCGCCTCCCCCAACGTCCCCATCGACAAGGCCGCTCGCGTCGGCTTTGCTGCGCCGCCCTCCATTTGAGGGCCACAGCTCAACGACCTGATTGGGGATGAATTTCGATCATGCCACCTAGGATACTGCCCGAACCCACGCCGGAGACCCGGCATTTCTGGGACGGGTGCCGCGAGGGCGAGCTCCGCCTCCAGCGCTGCACCGAATGCAAGCACAGCTATTTCCCGCCGCGCGCCTTCTGCCCGAAGTGCGCCAGCCGCGAGGTCGAGGTCTATCCGGCCAGCGGCAAGGCCGTGCTGTACTCCTACGTCATCAACCACCGCCCGCGCCCCGACATGGGGACCGAGCCCTACGCCATCGCGGTGGTGCAGCTCGACGAGGGCCCGCGGATGATGACCAACATCGTGGGCTGCCCGCAGACCCCCGAGGCGCTGGTGCTCGACATGCCGGTCAAGGTGACGTTCGAGAAGCAGAACGACGACATCACCCTGCCGTTCTTCGAACCGGCCAAGGCCTGAAGGGGACAGACAGATGAAGCCTAAATCCGTCGCGGTCGTCGGGGCCGCTGAAACCACCCGCATGGGCAAGATTCCGGACGTCTCGGTGATCCAGCTACACGCCGATGCAGCGCTCAACGCCATTGCCGATGCCGGCCTCAAGCTCTCGGACATCGACGGCATCGCCACCGCCGTCGAGACGCCGCAGCAGATCGCGCATTATCTCGGCATCACGCCAACCTGGGTCGATGGCACCTCGGTCGGTGGCTGCTCGTTCATGCTGCATGTTCGCCACGCGGCGGCGGCGATCAACGAGGGCCTGGCCAAGACCATCCTGATCACCCACGGGGAGTCGGGCCGTTCGCGGGTCGGCGCCGGCGGCTTCGGCCGCGCGCCGTCGAGCCTGATGGGCCAGTTCGAGATGCCCTATGGCGTGACCAGCCCCCCGACCATGTTCACGGTGCCGGTGCTTCGCTACATGAAGACCTACGGCGTGACCGAGGAGGACCTGGCCAATGTGGCGGTGGTCCAGCGGGAGTGGGCGGCGCTGAACCCGCGCGCCAGCTTCAAGGACCCGATCACCATCAACGACGTCCTGAACTCGCCGATGATCGCCTGGCCGTTCCGGATGCTGATGTGCTGCCTCGTCACCGACGGCGGCGGCGCGCTGATCCTGACCAGCGCCGAGCGCGCCAAGGACTTCCCGCAGAAGCCGGTCTACATCCTGGGCACGGGCGAGAGCGTCGAGACCCCGATGGTCAGCCAGATGGAGGACTTCACCTCCTCCAAGGCCTTCCGCGTCTCGGGCAAGAAGGCGTTCGACGAGGCGGGGATCAAGCATTCCGACGTCGACCACCTGATGATCTACGACGCCTTCGCCCACCTGCCGCTCTACGGCCTGGAGGACCTGGGCTTCGTGAAGCCGGGCGAGGCCAAGGACTTCATCAATGAGCGCAACACCGCGATCGGCGGCAAGCTGCCGCTGAACACCAACGGCGGCGGCCTCTCCTACATGCACTCGGGCATGTACGGGATGTACGCCCTGCAGGAGTCGGTGCGCCAGATGCGGGGCATCGCGCCCGCCCAGGTGAAGGACGCCAAGATCAGCGTCGCCCACGGCGTCGGCGGCATGTTCGCCGCCTCGGGCACGGTGGTGTTCACGAACGAAGCCTAAGCCGCTTCAACGACTTACCGCACTTTTGCTGCGCTCGGACCAAGAGGTCCGGGCGCAGCATTTTCTTTGAGGCGGGGATCGGCGATCTTCCACCCCATGCTGACCCTGCTCCTCGACATCGGCGGCGTGTTCTATTTGGGGCGGCCGGACGGGGCGTTCTGGGCGCGATGGGCCTCCGAAGCGCGCATGACGTCGGACGCGCTGCACGCGGAGTTCTGGCACGGGCCGGACATCGAGGCGGCCAATGTGGGCGCCATCGACGCGACCGAATATCACCACCGCGCGGGCGCCCGAATGGGCCTGTCGCCGGACTTGGTCAGGGCGATGACCGAGGAGGCCTTCCTCGCCGAGCCAAACCACGCCTTCGCTGGCTTCCTGCGCGGCCTGCGCGCCGAGGGGCTGGCCGTCTCGGCCCTCACCAACAGCTGGTCCAGCGAAGCGCAGTTGAAGGCGCGGCCGTTGCTGTCCGGCCTGTTCGACTAGGTGATCTCGTCCTGCGAGGTCGGCCTGACCAAGCCCGATCCGGCGATCTTCCGCCTGACCCTGGAACGGCTGGGCGTGGACGCGGGCGAGGTGCTGTTCGTCGACGACACGCCAGGACATGTCGAGGTGGCAAGAGCGCTGGGGATCGGCGGCCTCTGCTTCGAGGCCACCGCCCAGGCCTGCGCCGACATCCGCGGCTGGATGTCAGCCTAGCCCCAACACCCGCGCCGCATTCCCGCCCATCCACTTGGCGCGGACGGCGTCGGTGAGGGGGAGTTCGTCGGTTTCCTTCACGAGCTGGGCCAGCGGGATCATGCTGGTGCCCCAGCCGGAGCCGAAGATGACGCGGTCCTGGAGGACGCGGGTTCCGTAGTAGAGGAGGGCGTCGTAGCCGGCGCCGGGGGCCAGGATCTGTTTCACCCGGCGGCAGGCGATGTCGACGAACAGGTTGGGGTGGCGCATGGCCACGGCCATCATGTCGGGGATCCAGGGCCAGCCGCCGAGGCCGGCGACGATCTTCAGGTCCGGGAAGCGGATGGCGAGTTCGTCCAGGTGCTTGGGATGGGCGAAGTCGTAGGCGCGGTCTGAGAGCAGGTGGACGCCGACGGTGATGCGGGCCGGGATGCCGAGCTCGACGCACTTGGCCAGGAAGGGCCAGTAGACCGGGTCGTTGATGTAGCGCGCCTCGCGATAGGAGGAGATCTCGAAGCCGCGGCAGCCGAGCTCGCGCACGCCGCGCTCCAGCTTGGCGACGCCGGCCTCGCCCTCGTCGCCCCAGATGCGGAACCAGGGGATCAGCCGGTCGGGATATTTGGCGGCGAGCTTGGCGACGTCCTCGTTGGAGGCGCGGCGGCCGGCGTTGCCAATGCAGGCGTGGGCGACGCCGGCGGTGTCCAGCATGGCGACGATGTCGGCGTCGGACATGGCGCGGGCCATGTCGACCTCGCAGAGCTTGAGGGCCAGGCCCGTCAGGCCGATGGTCTTCTTGGCCTCGTTGAACTCGGCGAGGCTGAGGCCGATCTGGGCGGCCCAGCCGGGCGCCATGAGCTGGGCGTAGCCTTCCTTGTCGAAGCCCCGGCCCTCATGGATCAGGCGGATGGTGTCCTCGACGGCCTCCTTGGTGGGGGTGTCGCACTCGAAATCGATGATGGTCAAAATGGGCCTCGCGAAGCGCTGAAAGCGCCAGCGTAGCGCGGATTCGCGAGGCCCGGGCGTCTCAGTAGTTGAGGCTGGGGTACCAGTCCTTGCCGCGGCCTTCCGGGGTCATGTCGAGGAAGGTCCAGAGCGGCGAGGGGTCCGGGGCGCCGCGGGGGTCCTGGCCGGGATCGGCGGTCTGGCCGCTCATCTCGCCGGTCCAGAAGTGGCGGATGGTCCCGTCGCGCTTGGTGAAGACGTTGATCGAGGGGATCTCGTCGCCGGTCGGCAGCACGCCGTGATAGTCGCGCGAATAGTCGTCGTTCAGGTCGGTGTAGAGCCTGAGGCCGTGCCAGCCGCGCTCGCGCTTCCAGCCGATCAGCTTCTCGATGGAGGAGCGGGCGACGACGGCCAGGGCGACCTTTTGGTCGAGGTCCTTGGCCACCGCGTCGAGCGGACCGAGCAGGTTGGTGCACATCGGGCAGGGACGCTCGCGGTGCGGCCCGAACATGTAGCTGTAGACGATCAGGGTCTGCTTATCGCCGAACAGGTCGGCGAGGCCGAGCTCGCGGCCATCCTCGGCCTGAAAGCGGTAGTCGCCCTCGACCTCGCCGCCGGCGGGGAGCAAGCGGCGCTGGGCGGCGACCTCCTCGATCTTGCGGCGCAGTTCGATCTCGGATTGCAACAGCGCGGTGCGGGCCGCGCGGTACTCGGCGCTCTCGTTCTTGACGCGGACCGGGTTCTCGTGGGCGAGGCGGGCGGCGGGAATGAGGTTGGTGGCGTCCATTGGCGATGTCCTTCCTTTGGCCAATCTAGCCTAAGGTCGAAGGACACCGCCGTGGATCGACATTTGTGCGCGGCGATGTCGAAAAACTTTTCGGCGCCGGGACGAGCGGAAGGGGCCTACAGCCCCTTGTTCGGGTTGATCAGGTACTTCTCGCCGGTCGCGCGCTTGTTGTAGGCGGCCATGACCTTGGGATCGAGGACCTCGGCGAGCGAAATCTCGGCGGTGTAGTGACTGGCGAACGTGGTCTTGAGTTCGTCGGCGACGCGCTGGCGCAGGCGCTGGGCCTCGGCCGGGCCGATCTTCACCAGGAAGGGCGTCAAGAGCCAGCCGCCCAGGCCCCAGGAGAGCCCGAAATTGCGGGCGAGCTCGGTCGGGCGCGTGTCGAGGCCGCCATAGATGTAGACCTGCTTATAGGTCGAGGAGCCATAGCGGCTGTACTCGGTGGCCTTGCGGTTGGCCGCCGTCTCGATGGCGCCCAGGATCTGGCCGGCCAGCTTGCCGCCGCCGATGGCGTCGAAGGCGAGCGTCGCGCCGGTTTCGGCGATGGCGTCGGTCAGCTTCTCGACGAAGTCCGGCTCGGAAGAGTCGACCACGTATCTCGCGCCGATGTCGGTGAGGATCTTGGCCTGCTCGGGGCTCCGCACGACGTTCACCAGTCCCACGCCGTCCTTGATGCAGATCTTGTTGAGCATCTGGCCGAGGTTGGAGGCCGCGGCGGTGTGGATCAGAGCGGTATGGCCCTCGCGGCGCATGGTCTCGACCATGCCGAGCGCGGTCAGCGGGTTGACGAAGCACGAGGCGCCGTCGGCGGCCGTGGCGCCCTCCGGCAGGACCAGGGCGTCGGCGGCCTTCACCGCGCGGTACTGGGCGTACATGGCGCCGCCGAGGATGGCGACCGTCTTGCCGACCAGGGCCTGGGCCGCGGGCGAGGCTCCGGCGGCGACCACGACGCCCGCCCCCTCGTTGCCGACCGGCATGGACTGGTCGAGGCGCGGCTTCAGCGCCTTCAGGAACTGCGGGGCGACCGGGGCGGTGACCCTGGCGGCCGAGCCGGCGCCGGTGGCTTTCACCTGCGACAGGTCGGCCGGGCCGATCAGAAGGCCGAGGTCGGAGGGGTTGATCGGCGTGCCCTCGATGCGGACGAGGATCTCGTCTTCCGCCGGCTGCGGCGTCGGCACCTGGGCCAGGCTCAGTTCCAGTTCGCCGCTGGCCTTCACCAGCGAACGCAGTTGCAGGCTCAAGGTCTCGATGGCCACGGACATTCCTCCCCACGGGCTGTTGGTTCCGCAAAGGCAGTTATGCGCTCCGGGCGTCCGCCACAATGGCGGTCACGGTTTGAATTTGAATCAGAGCACGCGCAGCCAGAAGCCGGCGCCGTAGGGCTCCAGCCCGGCCAGCCGGCCGGCGAACAGGCGGCCCAAGGCGTGGGCGCGAAGCTGCGGGTCGCGACCGACGAACCAGGCGGGGAACAGGATCTCGAAGCGCGATGCGCCGAACAGCAGGGCCGTGGCAAGCAGGTATTGCTCGTTCCAGAGCCTGTGAACGTGGCCGGAAATGTAGTCGTCGGGCAGGTAGATGTCGTGGATGTGGACGACCACGCCGGGCTTCAGG
This sequence comes from uncultured Phenylobacterium sp., assembly GCA_945952355.1. GTDB lineage: Bacteria > Pseudomonadota > Alphaproteobacteria > Caulobacterales > Caulobacteraceae > Phenylobacterium. The sequence goes on from CAMFIW010000006.1 coordinate 17,572, forward strand.
CGGGGCAGGATGTCGAGGAAAAAGACGGTGACGTCGGAACCCTGGAAACTTCGATGGGAGCTATCGAGAAAGAAGATGTCCCCGGCTTCGAGCCCGTCGAACTGGGCGGGGTCGCATCGTTCCAGAGGGCTGCGGATGACGGCGTCGCAAAGCCTGTCGATCTGGTTGCGCGGCTCTGGGTCTATGGAGGTGAGCTTGGTGCGCAAGCCGTAGAGTCTCACCGCGCGGCGGGCGAACTTGGTGGAGACGCCGGAGCCGATTTCGACGAACCGGGCGGGATTCAGATCGCGTAGGAAGCCCGTGAGCACGAGCCCGTCCAGGGGCGGATACCAGGCGTTGAGCCAGAAGGGGGCGTCGGCCTCGTAGTCGCCGCCAAGTGCGATGTCGCCGACCTCGAGCTCGGCCAAGGCGTCCAGCCGTTCGGCGTAACGGGCGCGGCCGGTCTCGATCAGGGCGACGAGGCCCGGATGGGCGGGACGGCCGGCTCCATAGCGGATCTCGGCGCGGTACGGGTAATCGACGATGGTGAAGTCGTGATGGCCGCGATCGGTGGAAAAGACCTGTGCGGCGAGCGGTGGCGCGTTCCCCCGCCTGGCCTGGACGGCGACGGCGCGATCATAGGCGGCCTGCGCATCCGCCGCGCGGCCGGCGTCGCGCAGGGCGACGGCGAGGTCGGACCAGGCGCGAGGTTCGGAGGCCGCGGCCTGGGCGCCGGCGGTCAGGGCGGCGATCGCTTGGTCCGAGCGGCCGAGCTTGGCCAGGGCGATGCCCCGCAGCCGCAAGGCGATCGGCTGAGTCGGATCGGAGGCAAGAACCTCGGCGGTGCGCACCTCGACATGGTTCAGCAGGTTTTCCTGCAGCCAGGCGAAGGCTTCGCGCAGTTTGGCCTCGTGCGGCCCGGCGAAGGGATCGGCGCTCATCGCGCGGCACGATAGCCGTCCGGCGCGGGACGGCCAGCCCTATCGCTTTCGATGGGTTGCGGGGCTGTATGCGAGGGATCAGGCTTCAGGCCATGAGCACGCTCGACCCCTATGTCGCCCTGCGGACGCCAACCGCCGCGGATGCGCGGCCGGCGGGCGGGGTCGACTACCTGAACCCGCCGGGCGATCCGGGCTTCTTCGGGCCGGACAGCCTGGCCTGGCGCATCCACGCCAATCCCATCGCGCTTGCCATCGGCGGCGTGGCGGCGGTGATCCTCGAACTGGCCGAGCCCCGGGTTCGGACCGGGGTCTGGGAACACTCGATCTTCCGCACCGACCCGCTGACGCGGATGCGGCGGACCGGCGAGGCGACCCTGATCACCACCTACGGCCCGACCAAGGCGGCCCAGGCGCGGGTGGACATGGTGGGGCGGATGCACGCGCGGGTCGGAGGCGTGACGCCGGAGGGCCAAGCCTATCAGGCGGTCGAGCCGGAGCTGATGACCTGGGTGCATGTGACGGCGAGCTGGGGGTTCCTCAACGCCTATCACCGGCACGTCGCGCCCTTGAGCCAAGCCGATCAGGATCGCTATTACGCCGAGGGCGCGAGGCTGGGCCGCGCGTTCGGCGCGCCAGAGCCGCCAGGCTCGGTGGCGGAGGTCGATGCCTGGTTCGCCCGGATGGCCGGTAAGCTGGTCGCCCATCCGATCATCGACGAATTCCTCGGTATCGTTTCGACCACCTCGCCCTTCGGCCTCGCCGGCCGGGCGCTCCAGCCGCTGGTGGTGGAGGCGGCGATCGGGCTCGTGCCGGCCGACCTGGCGCGACGGCTCAGCCTACGGACAAAGCCATCGCGGCGAACCGTGGCGGGCCCTGTGCTGGGGGTGCTCGCCCAGGCGGCGCGGCGTGCGCCGGGCGAGATCCCTCGCCAAGCCTTCGCGCGGATGGGACGGGCGGTTCCGAAAGTCCTCTGAGGACAGGACGCGAAAGCGCCGCCCTGCGGCCTCGACAAGGCCCGGTTGCGGCTGGTTAGGTCGCACCGAAGGAATCGCCCTTGCCGAACATCGCATTCGTCAGTCCGAAGGGAGGCGCGGGCAAGACCACCGCCGCGCTGTTGCTGGCGCTCGGCCTGAACGCGCGCGGCGGGCGGGTGGCGATGATCGATTCCGACCCGAACAAGCCGTTGGTGCACTGGGCGAACCTGCCGGGCCGGCCGCCCAGGGTGACGGTGCATCCGGCGCCGACCGCCGAGGACATCCGCGACGCGCTGCGCGAGGCCCAGAGGCTCGATCCCGACTGGATCATCCTCGACACCGAGGGTTCGGTGCGGGGCGCAATGGCCTTCACGGCCCTGCGGCTCGACCTCGTGCTGACCCCGCTGGCGGCCTCGCAGCTCGAGGCCCTGCAAGCGATCAAGGCGGCAGAGATGGTGCGTCAGTTCGGCAAGCGGGCGGGGCGCACGACGCTGCACCGATGCCTGCTGACCCGAGTGCCGGCCGCCGTCCGGCCGAAGGCGCTGCGCCTGGTGGTGGATGAGCTGCGGGCGAGCGAGATCCAACTCCTGGACACGCCGCTGATCGAGAAGGAGGCCTTCCGCCAGCTCTTCATGGTAGGCGGAGGCCTGGAGGGGTTGGCGGAGGTCGGACAGTCCGGCCTGGCGGCCGCCCAGGCCAATGCCGCAGCCTATGTGGCCGCGGTGCTGGCCCTGCTGGATCAGGCCAAGACCTCGGAGGCCCCATGAGCACGATCCTCGCCCTGCACGCCCATCCGGACGACATCGAGATCCTGGCGGGCGGGACGCTCGCGCGGCTGGCCGCAGCGGGTCACACGGTGAAGATCGTCACCGCCACGGCCGGGGAGGGCGGTTCCTCGACCACCGGGCCGGCCGAGACGGCGAAGATCCGCCAGTCGGAAGCGGCGGCCTCGGCGGCGCTGATCGCGGCGGAGTATCGCTGCGCCGGCCTGCCGGACCTCGGCGTGTTCAACGACGATGCGGGCCGGCGCGCGGTAACCGAGATGGTGCGCTGGGCGGCGCCGGACATCGTGCTGACGGCTTCGCCCGCCGACTACCATCCCGACCACGAGGCGGTGAGCATCCTGGCGCGCGACGCCTGCTTCGCGGCCTCGGTGGGGAACTATGCGACTGGGCCGGCCGCGCCGATGACCACCATTCCGCATCTCTACTTCATGGACCCGATCGGCGGGCGCGACCGCGAAGGGGTTCCGGTGGTCCCGCATTTCGGAGTGGCGGTGGCCGAGGTGTTCGAAACCAAGCGGGCCATGCTGGCCAGCCATGTCAGCCAGGAGAGCTGGGTCGCCCGCCAGCACGGCGAAAGCGACCACATCGCTTCGATGGCGCGCTGGAGCCGGCGGCGCGGGCGCGACTTCGGCGTCGAGATGGCCGAAGGTTTCCGCCAGTATCGCCACCACCCCTATCCGACCACCCCGCTGCTGCAGGACCTGCTGGGCGCGGCGCTGCTGGAGCCCCTGGCGGCGGGTTGACCGGCCTCAAGCCCGGCGATGACGGCGACCTATTTCGAGATGTGCAGGGCCTGCAGCGAGGCGGCGATGGTCTCGAAGGCGGCGATCAGGTCCGAGGTGCTGGCGGCGTCGAAGAAGTGGTTGGCGTCGGTGGCGCACTGACGGACCAGGTCGCGGGCCACGGTGTCCGAGCCGATGTCGAAGGCCACGGCGTAGACCTCGATCTTCTGGGCCTTGATGTTGTCGCACAGCTCCTTGGTCCAGGTATCGGTCTGCACCGCGCGGGCGCCGGTGGCCGGGCTGACGTCATGCGCGCCGGTGGCCGTGTTCATCAGCTTGGTGTTGGCGCCGTCGGTCATGAGCAGGAGCACCTTGCGGGGCTTCTGGTTGGGTCCCTTGGTGTCGTAGGCGGCCGCGTCGGTGATCGGTTGCTGCGGCGAGAGCATGTTGAAGCCCCAGGCGAGGCCGGCGGGGATGT